>DAOVYP010000104.1 GCA_030635565.1 Spirochaeta sp.
AATACACGCAGTTATCTCCTCGTCGAACATCGGAAAATGATTCGATCGCTTCTTCGAGATAACTCATTAACTGTGCAAAGGTCCCCTCCCTGTGCATGATAGTAGTGTAGAAATATCTGTAAAGTTATAATACTTCTCTTTTGTTAAGTATATTAGCCGGTAATTACGAGGTTTCAGTTACTTTGAGAATTACTGGTCAAAAAGACTCTTAGCCCCGGGTACTTCCAGTACACTTGCTTTCTAAGGAGTTAAGCGACGGATTTTCTCTCTTTGTTACCGAAGATGAGGGTCTCCCGGATGCCGAGCTGAGATGCGACATATCGGGCGACATTCTGATTCAGCCAGTGGGGCTGGTGTGCATCCGAGGAGTAAATGAAGTCAAACCGCTCGAGCCATGGTGTGAAGTAAGACCGCCAGTCACCCCTCCAGACATACCGGTTGTTGATCTCGACATAGCATTCTTCAGGTAAGCGGCCGAGGTCGGTTCCAAGAGCCATGGGATGGGCGATGATGAGGGGTTTACCGCTGTCTACCATCCGTTCGGCCGACGTATAACATTCATCTTCGTCATAGCAGTGGAACACACGGTATTCCAGCGGCAGGGACAGGGCAAAATCGACATCTTCCACATGGACGATTTCCGCTCCCAGGCGGAATCCCCGGTCTCCGACTGCTTCGGCGTAATCTCCGAAGACAGATCCTCTGAGGTATTCGATATGGTCGCTGATGCCGACCACCTCTGCATGACCCACCGACGCGATGAGTTCGAGGGTCTGCCCGGGAACAACTGAGCTGTCGCCGGTTGAGAATACGGTATGGATATGCAAGTCTTGATGTATCATGTATTCCCAGGAACTTACGAATTCATGAACACTATGTCAATATCCGATGGAATTTTAGCTGATCTCTTCGCCGCCGAAAACCTTGATCCGCCGGCGGTTCTCCCATGGCCTCTGAATGGCAGGGCGGAGGAAGACCGGCGGATTCGGGAACAAGCCTTCGCCGGAGGGTTGGGGAGCCGCCCGCCTCCGGGTCTGGACTGGATTCGTTCGCATGTCGAATCGAAATATCGACCCGACCGGGTTGTCGATGGATGCCGGTCGGTCCTGGTTTCGGCGTTAGGATATTACAGGTATGATGAGATTGACGGCCTGCCGGCCGGGGGGATTCCATCACGGGGATCAAGCTCATTTGGGCGTATCGCCCGGTATGCCCGGGGCCGGGACTACCACAAGGAATTGGGCAACAGGCTCAGGCGTATCGCCCGAAAGCTTGAAGCGGGTGCCGCCGGTCACCGATTCCGGGCCTTCACGGACATCGGACCCCTTGATGAAACCTGGCTGGCCGAAGCCTCAGGTCTGGGTTTCAAGGGCCGGCATACTCTGGCAATCCTGCCCAGCCCGGGATCCTGGGCGGTTCTGGGTCATATCATCTCGACATACCCCTTTACGGCAATTCCTGGTCGTCCATCTCCCATGAGCTGTCCCGAAGGCTGCACCCGGTGCATCGATGCCTGCCCCACCGGCGCTCTGTCGCTTCCGGGCCGGCTTGAGGCTTCCCGCTGCATCTCGTACCACAGCATCGAGCATAAAGGCAGCCTGGAAAAGGGAAACCTGTTCATGAGGGGCACCGGAGACCGGGTGTTCGGCTGCGATGCCTGCCAGGAGGCATGCCCCTTCAATGTCCGGGTCGCGGAAACCGAAGTCGAAGCCTTTCGTCGGGACATCGCAGGAGCCGCCAGGGAACTGACGGAACTGCTGTCACTGGAAGGCCGTGATGATGTCCTGGATCGATTTGCAGGTTCGCCCCTGATGCGGACCGGCCGGAACGGTCTGGTGCGGAACGCCTGCACGGCTGCAGGCAATTCCGGAGATGCTTCGCTGCTCCCGATACTCAGCAAACTTCAGACTGATGTCGATGCGGGGGTTCGGGAGCATGCTTCCAGGGCGATGGAGCAACTTGAAGTGTTATAATGTGATTTCCCTGGATGTTCTGCGGTTATGCTTCATCGTAATCTTGTCTTTTGAGTGAGAAGCAAAGATAACTTTATATGTCTGTCCCTCCATCAGAACCCTGTCGTAGGGATCGCCGCTGTTCAGCGGGATTGTGTAGCTGAGCTCGGTGACTCCATTCCTCTCTGATCCGGATTTGTTCATAACATCATCGCTGCCGCCGAGAGATTCATCATTTCGATGGGATATCTGGCCGTTACCGAAATGATCCTCGATGACGACCATTCCGTCTTCGACGTAGCCCATGATGATATTGGCATCTTTCATCTTTTTAGTTGGATTAAATCCTACGGCTATCCAGCCTTCCGTAGGTGTTGTGACTTTAATGTTCAGGTTTAATCCGTCCACCATCCATTCCAGGTGAAAATCGTCGGCATCCGCGCTTTTCCATTCGCCGGCACCGATAGAGACCACTGCGATTAAAATCAGTGCCATGGTGAATACTATCTGTCGATTGTTAGTCATTCCTAACCTCCGTTTCACAGGCTAATACTTGATACGGTGGTTTTCAAATTTTGCTGTATTTCAATTTTGTAAGAATTGCAGGAAAGATTACCCCGGAGCCGACTCGAACGGCTGACCTACTGCTTAGGAGGCAGTTGCTCTATCCAGCTGAGCTACCGGGGCATCTGGCGGGATAATATCCCCGGGCTGCGTTTGCGTCAAGCCGGGTTCCCAGGGTCAATTATACTAATTGTTTAAAGGGGAAGTAATAATACTTTTGTCGGCCCTCTTCGTGTCCGGAGTTGAGCCCCTGGCGGGTATTGACCTAGATGGGCCTCAAGTCTAGTTTTGATATATGAATTTGAAGAAGGTTCTCACACGGGACGCGGTCATGATCGGTCTGATCGGTACAAGTAAAAACGAAATCATCAAAGAACTGGTGGGTCTCATCGTGAAAAACGGCAGCGATCTCGATGAAAAATCCCTTCTGAAAGCCGTATTTGACCGCGAAGCCCAGATGTCCACGGGAATGAAAAACGGTATCGCCATTCCCCACGGGAAGACCAATGACGTATCCGAACTTCACGCGGTTATCGCTGTAAGTGCTGTGCCGGTTGATTTCGAATGCCTGGATAAGAAGCCCGCCCGTATATTTGTCATGACCATCTCCCCTGCCTCTCACACCGGTCCCCATCTTCAATTCCTGGCGGAAGTGAGCGGTCTTCTGACCCGTGACGATCTGAGGGAAAAAATTCTCGCAGCTGAAAATGAAGACGAATTGCTGAAAATCTTCCTGCAGGGGCAGGCCTGATGCACGAAGGAGCTTCTCTCACCCATATGATGACGGTGCTGGTATTGCAGCTCGCAGTTATCATCCTTGCAGCCAAATCATTCGGTTTTATTACCTCTCGTTTTCTCAAACAGTCATCGGTCCTGGGTGAGCTCATCGCCGGTATGGTAATCGGTCCTTTCGCCCTTGGGAGCATACCCCTGGCCTTCCTCGGCGGCCAGTCTCTCTTTGCCATACCCATAGGCGCGGATCTGCCGGTTTCACCCGAACTTTACGGGTTCGCCACAGTGGCATCTATTGTTCTGTTGTTCTTTTCTGGCCTGGAAACCGACTTGAAAACGTTCCTGCGTTTCGCCGGAACCGGTTCCATCGTCGGCCTCGGCGGGGTTATCGCCACCTTCCTTCTGGGTGCAGGATCGGCAGTAGTCTTCATTCCGCAGGTCAATTCCATCATGAATCCCACAGCTTTGTTTATGGGCATCATTGCCACGGCAACCAGTGTGGGGATAACCGCCCGTATACTTTCCGAGCGACGTAAACTGTCCAGCCCCGAGGGGGTTACAATACTTTCAGCGGCGGTTCTGGACGATGTGCTGGGGATCGTCCTTCTGGCTGTTGTAATAGGTTTAGTGCGCTCAGGCAGGGGAACCGATTCAGATGTCGACTGGGGACTCATCGGGCGCATCGCCCTCAAGGCATTCGGTTTCTGGATAGGCAGTACCGTTATCGGCATCATATTGGCTCCGCGTATCACGAAAGGACTGAAAAGCCTCAAGGATATGGGAACCCTGAGTATGGTGACCTTCGGTCTGGCCCTGATGCTGGCGGGTCTTTCGGAGCTGGCCGGATTGGCGATGATTATCGGCGCCTATGTGATGGGTCTGGCTCTGTCCGGCACTGATGTCGCTGAGGATATTCGTCATCGACTCGATGGACTATACAATTTTATTGTCCCCATTTTCTTCTGCGTCATGGGTATGCTTGTCGATTTTTCCGTTCTTCCCAAGGTTCTCGTTTACGGTCTGGTTTACACGTTTGTCGGTATGTTCGGGAAAATCGTCGGCTGCGGTGTTCCCGCCCTGACGATGGGTTTCAACGCCAGGGGCGCCATGCGGATAAGTACCGGTATGCTTCCCCGGGGAGAAGTCACACTCATCATGGCCGGCCTCGGCTTGTCCTCCGGCGTCCTCGATCCCGGTCTTTTTGGTGTGGCCGTGATGTCCATGTTCATTTCCAGCCTGATCGCCCCCCCCGTTCTGGTGAAGGCGTTCAAAGGGGGCAGCGGTTTCAAAAAATCCCTTGATACGAAAAAAAGTGAGGATCTCAAGTCCATTTCAATCGATATGCCCAGCGTTTCTCTGGCCGATTTCGTCATGACGAGGCTGCTCACCGCATTCCGACAGGCCGATTTTTTCCCCCGCCGTGTCGGTCATGGAAATCTGGTTTACGCCGTGCAGAAGGATGCGGTGCAGATTACCCTGTTGCGCGACGGTACTACAATTACGGCCAATGTCCCGCCGGACCAGGAAACCTTCGTCCGCCTGCTGCTCACCGAAGAAATCCTTTCACTCAAGGAGCTCTTTCGAAGCGTTGAAAAAGTGGCCGGATCGGATGCGATGGAACGGGATATGCTCGGAGGACTCTTCTGAATATCGACGGAAGAGATTCCCGGTGCTAAAGTAGTCTTATGAGTCTATACGATTATGATTCCATCAAAGATGATATCGCCGACGAACTGCTGGAGCGATTTCTGCGTTACGTCCGCATCCATACCACCAGTGACGATACCGTTGCCGACGAAAAAACCCCCTCTACCGAGAGACAGTGGAACCTGCTTCGCCTTCTTGAATCCGAACTGAAGGACTTTGGCGTCGAAGATGTCGGCCTCGACGATTTCGGTTATCTCATCGCCAGATTACCGGGCAATCTTTCCACCGGCACCCTGGTTGATACTATCGGCTTCATGGCCCATGTGGACACCAATTCCGATGCCCCCGGTGAGAATGTCCAACCCCTGATTCACGACCCATACGACGGCAATGTCATCAAACTGAAAAATGATATTGTTCTGGACCCCGCCGAATCCCCTCTGCTGGCGGGTTACGAGGGCCAGACGGTTATCACTACCGACGGCACGACGCTTCTTGGCGCCGATGACAAGGCAGGGGTGGCTGAAATCATGACCGCCGTCCAGTGGCTCTGCCGGCATCCTGAAGAAGCCAGAGGCGATCTGGAAATCATCTTTACCCCGGATGAGGAAACCGGCATGGGGATGAACCGTTTTCCTCATCAGCGTCTGCGGTCCGGTTATTGTTTCACAATGGACGGCGGCGAGGAAGGGGAAATGGAAACTGAATGTTACTTCGCCTGCTCAGCCTGTGTTTCTTTCAAGGGATATGCGATTCATCCGGGTTCGGCCAGGGGCAAAATGGTGAATGCAGTCACCATGGCAGGGGCTTTTATCAATATGCTGCCCCGGAACGAGAGTCCGGAAGCCACCGACGGCCGCTACGGTAATTACTGGCCCCACAAGGTGGAAGGCGGTCTCGAGAACGCTGAGTTGACGGTGTATTACCGCAGTTTCGATGCCGATGATATAGCACGGCGAACCGAGGCGATAAAATCCTTCGCCTCTGCCGTTGAAGCCTCATTCCCCGGTGGTATCGTAACGGTGGAAATCAAGGAGCAATACCGGAACATGAGGGAAGAGCTTGACAAACATCCCCTGGTAATTGACCGGCTTCGCAAGGCCGTCCAGGCCTCGGGTATAGAACCCATTGAGCGTCCGATCCGCGGTGGAACCGATGGTTCCCGTCTCACCGCCATGGGTATACCGACTCCGAACATCTTCGCCGGCGGTATTAATTTTCACAGCCGTTCCGAATGGGTGGCGCTGCCTGCGATGGTGAGAGCCATCACCGTTATCCTGAATCTTGTCGGTGACTGGGCCCGGTCGAAATAGGCTGAGGTTTCATTCAAACAGGGCTATATTTAACAGGTGATCCTTCGAACCCGCAGATTCCACCTGTTGTATCTTCTCATTATTCCCAAACGAAGAGAGCGAAGTACCCTCGGGTATTTCCGAACGAGTGCCGGGAAAGAATGGTTTAATACCCCGCGGCTTGCCGCGGAACGGGAGCCGCTCAAGCGGCTCCGGGTCCAGGGCTTGCCCTGGGGTATGATACCATTCATCGCCTTACTGCTTCTCGCAGGCTGTGATGAGTTCGGTCTCCTGGGAAATGGTATTTCCGATACGATGATTCGCATGGCCGGGGATGAAGGATTCCTGAATCCCGGGGAAGAAATCGACCTGTGGGTTGAATCCGAGGATAACCCACCCGACCTGATATCGGCCAGGTTGGAGAGTGAAAGTGGATCCATATGGAAGGTAAAGGTCGAACCGCCGAGCACCGGATGGGACAATTCTTACGGAGAAGTCGGTGGACTGCTCATTCCCGATACGATTCCTGAAGGATCCTATGTTCTGGTGACCGAAGCCTGGCTTGGTGAGAAGCTGCTGACCGAGGAACACAGGGACTTGTATGTTCTCAATGGTGAATGGGCCATCAGGGGACTGGAACTCTTTCCTCCTCAGGCTGTTTCGGGCGGCATGTTTTTCATACGGGTTTTAATGGAGCTCCCGGACGGTACCGATCCCTGGCTTCGATGGATTCAGGATGATAAACCCGTGGCGGAGGGATTCTCTTCCGCCGGTTGGAATGAGGTAATACTGAATGCGGGAAATAACCCCGGGGTGCGGTCATTGACAGTCGAACTCCATCTTGAAGAGCCTGCCGCCGAAGAAGCTCCGGTTCGATCATTTTCCACTGAACTGTACACCGTTGATTTCCAGACACCGGGAGCCGACAGTCTCGGACCTCCTGAATCTTATCCGATTCTCATGCATTTCGACGGAACTCTGAAAAACGATTCGATGTACGGGTTGGATATGGAGCCGGAAATCCTTGGAAAGCCCAGACCTGTTTTCACCGGGGAAGGTATGGGTTTCCGTTTTACCGATGGAGA
>DAOVYP010000453.1 GCA_030635565.1 Spirochaeta sp.
CAGGAATACAGGCACCAGCTCGGTAGCGGCAGAGACATAGACGATTTCCAGATCCTCATCGGGGTTCAGCCCGTTCTTCTCCAGCAGATGCCGGAATGTGATATCGGGTGTCAGCCCGCGGCCGATCATGGGGACCTTTTTTCCCCTCAGATCTTCCCAACCCTCCAGATCCTCCGAAGTCACCACGTATGAAAGCCCCCAGATAACCGGTCCGACAAGACGGATACCGGTACCCTTATTGGCCATAATTGCCGCCAGGTTGCTGGGAATCACAGCGAAATCGGCTTCGCCGGAAATAATTCTTGCCGCCAGGAGGTCGGAGGATTTGATGATATCCAATTCGACGTCATATCCGGCGGTAGAGAAATCTTCATCCAGCAGGGCAATGGGAACCAGAGTGGCTCCCATGGGTACGATCAGATGGACCGTTATGTTTTCTGACCCTGAAGGTTCATCAGAACCCCGGGCCTGGAGTGAAAATACGGCAAATGCAAGAAGAAACAGAACCGGAATTAATCTTTTCATCAGATGACTATACCGGTATCAACAATGTATTACTATATTACTCCTGTTTCCTTCCGTACAGAATTCTCAGTGAATTCAGGACGGCCAGCACGGAAACACCGACATCACCGATTACCGCAGCCCACATCGGCAACCCGGCAAACACACCGAGAACCATGAATCCGACTTTGATGATAAGGGCGAAGACAATGTTGGCGATGACGATACGCCGAGTGAAACGGGCGAGATGGATCAATCGGGGAATCCTGATCGGATTGTCATCCATGAAAACGACATCGGCAGCTTCAATGGCCAGATCGGTTCCCGATCCGCCCATCGCCATGCCGACATCCGCCCTGAGGATTACCGGTGCGTCGTTCAGGCCATCGCCGACGAACGCCACTGTTTCGTCGGCCGGAGAGGCCTCGAGGATTTTTTCGAGAGCGGACATTTTATCTTCCGGCAGGAGTTCGGCTTTCACCTCGTTGATACCCAGGGACCGGGCTACCTGTACCGCGCGGTCCCGGCGATCGCCGGTCAGCAATATCAACCGGTCGAGCCCCATAGCCTTGAGTTCGGCGACGGAGGCGGCACTTTCAGAATTCAATGACTCGGAAAGGAGGATATGGCCGGCATATTCACCGTCAACCGCCATGTGAACAACGCTACCGGAGTCATGAGGATCCGGGGCTTCCATGCCCTCCCGTCTCAGGAGTTCGGAACTGCCGGCGAGAATTCTCCGGCCACCTGCTTCGGCAATCACTCCAAGTCCCTTGAGTTCCCTGAAGGAATCAACGGTATCGGCTTCCGGAACCCCGTCCCAGGCCTCACGGACGGACCGGGCAATCGGATGATTCGAAAGTGACAGAATTTCCGCTGCAGTCTCCAGCAGGGATGCTTCGTCCCAGTCGTCGGCAGCTGTAATTGACCGCACCTGGAATTTACCTTCGGTCAGTGTACCCGTTTTATCGAAAACCACGGTACCGGTTCTGCTGAGAACATCGAGGACATCGGATCCCCGAAGCAGCGTTCTATCCCTGGATGCACGGCCGATCCCGGCGAAATACGCCAGAGGCACTGAAACCACCAGGGCACATGGACAGGAGATAACCAGAAGTATCATGGCGCTGTAAACCGAGTCCGCCACCGTCCACCCGAAGAACAGAGGCAGAATCAAAGCCAGAACAAGCGCCAGCCCCACGACAACAGGGGTATATATAGCTGCGAAGCGGCTGAGAATCATCTCAGTCCGGGATTTTCGTGATGAAGCGTCATCCAGCAGCTTCTTCACCCGTGATATAGCACTGTCGCCATATTCCCTGGTGACACGAAGCCTGAGACGGCCGTCGTCATTGATGAAACCGGCCGAAACGTCATCACCGGGAGACAGCCTGCGTGGAGTCGATTCGCCGGTGAGAGAGGATGTATCTATCCAGGATTCTCCCTCGATAACCCTGCCGTCCAGCGGAACGGAGTCACCGGGAAGAATTTCTATGATGCAGCCGATTTCAACGGATTCAGGTGAAACTTCACGAATCCCGGAATCCACCACCATGCGTGCGGTACTCACCCGCAGGGCCATGGCGCCTCGTATGGCATCCCGGGACCGGGAAACGGCCCTGTCCTGAAGTGCCTCACCAACGGCATAAAACAACATCACCGCAGCCGCCTCGGGCAGTTCTCCGATAGCGAACGCTCCGATAGTAGCCACAGTCATGAGGAACAACTCGTCAATGATCCGTCCCCTGAATATATTGCGGACGGCACCGAAGACAACCGGTTGACCCGCTAATGCATAAGAGCCGATGAAGAAGATCCATTCCGACCACGGAGTTCCCAACGCGGCGCTCCGGGCGATGAGACCCATGGCAAATAAAACCAGTGAAACAATCAGCCTCAAGGGTATCGGATTGCTGCGCCTGTTATCGGCGGCCATACCCGAATCAGCGCTTACCGCAATTCGAAAATCCGCCTGGGGTTCTATCCCTTTCAGAACGGTCCGAACTGTTCCTTCATACACCGGATTGAAGCGGATCGTTCCGCCGGCAAAATCAAGGACGGCGGTTTCAAGACCGTTATTCTTATGAAGTTCCTGTTCGATTTCCAGCGCACAGC
>DAOVYP010000165.1 GCA_030635565.1 Spirochaeta sp.
ATAGCGTCAGAAATGATATCCTGATTCTTACAGGCATACCCGAGAGGCTAACCGATCTGACCAGACCGGATACTGATGAAATCTCAATTACTGAGAAAACCGAGAGAGCCGTGGGACATTTTGCTTCAACGTGGATACCCAGAGGCGAGACGGTTTCCACATATGAGTTGGACCGCCGGAGAATCCGGGAATACCTGATAGGTAACAATCGCTTCCTGAAGCGGCTCGAAGGGTTGGATAACGGTTGGAGGAAGCTTGCGGCATCCCTGTACAACCTTTCCATCGATACCCGATGGCTGACAGCCGTTCAGTATGCCCCTCAACTTGAGTCTGAATTGGATGAACTTATTATTCTGGTTCTGACCGCCGACATCCATCGCCGTAATAAAGATCTGATGGGATTGGTTGGTACTCCGGGCAGTCCCGGAATTTTATGGCTGCCGGATTTTTCCTACTATAAAAACATCCCGGAGCTGACCGGACAGACCGCCGATGAAGACCCCACAATATTCTTTGCAAAGGTGAACCTCGGCTATACGTTCCGGGATGGCCGGACTCAAACCTGGTTGAACCGCCGTAAAGACTGGCTGACCGACTATTTCAGTACGTTCTTCTCCGGGGTGGAGTCGGAGGACTTCTCACCGATTGAGGATGTCGGCAAGGCCATCATTGAATGGAAATCCGCCCGGCTCAAGGCCGAGGGTATCCATCAGATCAACAGGAAGATCGTGATAGACATGCCCTTCGGTTCGAAAGGCGTTTATGGAGTTCGGGATCTGGCCTTTGTCAGGGTCAATCTGCTGACCAATCCATAACGACACCGGGGATATCAAATCCCAACCTGGGCACCAGATTTTTGAAAGGGTGGATGTCCAGGGCATTGGGAAACCAGCCCTCGACAAAACGCCGGTCTATGATATTTACCGCAGGAAAGTGCTCTATGGGTATTACCTGACATGAGTGCAGAAGCAGATCTTCCGCTTCACGGAGCTTCGTGAATCTCTGAAGGAAGGGGAGGGTGGCCGCTTCATGGAGCAGGCTGTCATATTCGGCGTCTGAGAAACCGGCTTCATTCAGACTGCTTCCCGAATCCCACATACCGAGAAATGTATGCGGGTCGGCATAATCTCCGGTCCATGTGAGGGTTGCTATATCGTAGCCTCCGGTTTTCACCGAATCGTAATAGTTCGGGAATTCCACCACTTCGATTTCAACGTTCATTCCGAATATTTCATCCCAGGCGGTTTTCATCGCAGCAGCTACCGCATCTTCCGAAGGGACGCGGATTACCGGATCAGGCAGGCCTTCGCCAAGAGGATATCCGGCTTCTTCCAGCAGATTCATAGCTTCCTCCAGGCGGTTTTCCTCAGGTGGAAAACCGGCATCCGCCGCCGGATAGTTGGGAATAGGCGGTACCAGAGATGTACCTGGAATCAGCCGATTACTCCTGATTTCCTCCCAGGGCACTAAAAGCGTCATTGCCCTTCTTACTTTCGGGTCCGACCAGACAGAAGATGCGTTGGAGAAATAGTAGTAGGTGGTTGAAAACAGAGGTGCGATATTGAGAGCTTCGGGTATAGCCAGTTGGGAAGTATCCATACCCGAAATGATCCAGTCGATTTCGAAGCGATTGAAGCCATGCATAATCTCATCGCTGTCGCTGGAAAAAAGCAGTCGCAACCCGTCGACCGCCACGGAATCGGCATCCCAGTACAGTGGATTCTTATCCAGCAGGATTTCTTCGGAACTTCGTGCCCTGATGGTATATGGTCCGTTAACAGGTACGGAACGATGAGCCGACCAGTCCTGAACCTTTCGGAAATCCCGATGAACCGGGGCGAAACTGTAATGACTGAGAATCGAGAGGAACTGCGGGGAAGGCTGTTTCAGGCTTACGATGAGAGTTGTATCATCGATTGCTTCGATGCCGACTTCATCAACGCCCGCAGCTCCTGTCCTGTATTCTCTGGCACCGACGATATCGTCAAGCAGAGATGCGTATTCAGCCCCGATTTCAGGTGAGAGTATGGCAATCCACGAATCCCGGAAATCCTGAGCAGTCAGACGGTCGCCGTTACTCCAGGTCATGTTGTCTCTCAAGTTGAATGTAATACGGCTGTTATCCTCAGAGAACTCCCATGATTCAGCAGCTCCGGGAACCGGGCGCAGAGTGGCCGGATGAAAGGCTACCAATCCTTCATAGATCGCTGTGAATATCTGTGCTTCGGTTGTTGTATAGGCATAATGGGGATTCCAGCTGATCCTGGAGGGGCTGAATTGAACCGTGAACCGGTAGGTATCGGCTGCCAATCCGGGGATAAGCAGGGCTGTAAGACTGAATATAAGCACTAATCGTTTCATGCGAGATAGGTCTCCAGTAATTCCTTGTAATCATCAGCGCGTAACGGTTTGACATAGACCGAGTCGAATCCGGTGGCTTTCAGTCGGGGTACGCAACTGTCATCGCTGGTGATGGCGACCAGGGGCAGGTCCGGATGAATCTTTTTAAGTTCCCGGGCGACTTCATCACCATTGAGACCCGGCATGTACTGATCCAGTACTACCAGATCGAAATAATCCCTGCAGCATCGTTCAAGGGCCTGCCGTCCATCTTCTTCCAGCGTGCACTTCACGCCGAATTTTCGACACTGTATTTCCATGATTTTTCTGTTTGTGAATTCATCTTCAGCGTACAGGATCGATTTTCCCGTCATGTATCTTCCCCTTCAAACCATCGTTCAATACGGTTCCAGACGGATTCCAGTTTCCTGAGTTCTCCTGCAGTTCCGATATTTTCCCTGATGTTCCGCTCCAGAGCCATTGCGGCAGAGGCCAGTTCCGGAGCCCGCAGGGTCTTACCGGCCCCTTTCAATGTATGCGCCGCCCTGAAACGCTCTTCATTTCCATAATTCTCGGTTCTGTCCCGCAGGATCTCGAGGTGAGATCGGGCATTGATGATGAAACCCTTCAGAATGGATCGGGCCTCATCCGTTTGAATGCCCGTTTCCAGCGCCATGGCGTTGAGATTGACCGGAGGATACGCATCTGAGGCTGGAAGGGCAATGGTCAGCATTATGCCGTTTTCATCGGAGCGAATCTGAGGCTTCCAGCCGGCTGCTTTTTTCGCAAGATTGTTCCAGCTGGGCAGTGACAGGGCTGAAATTGTATCAAATCTGAAAAAAATACAGATCTCGTTATCGTTCCCTGATAATTCGATATCGAGTCCGGTGACTGTGCCTGGTAGAAGTCCCACCGGCATCATCAGAACCTCGCTGAGAATCCAGTCATCTCCCTCCCTCGCATCATTCAGGGAAGGATCGATGAGTATGCGGACCTTCAGGTTCCGGTGAGATGGCCAGGTACGGATCTCGTTACGGATTTTATCCGCAACTTCGCTCAAGAGAATCATTCTTTTCAAGATACCCCCGGCAGATGGATGCGTCCACTTGAATATGGTGGGAAAATCTTCACATAAACTCCATATTTATCAATATTCCGTCTACTTTACCTTCCCGGAAAAATCCTGTTCACTACCGAGGATCTTTGAAAATACCAGTACTAACGCTTTATTTTTTATAGTTTGTAAGTTTGTAAAATGAGATTCTTTCAAAATGTTGGTCTCGCAAGAGACATTTTAAAGAGCCTCCAATGACAGGAGCCTATTATCAACCGTACACTAATCATCATATTCGCGATCGTTCTCGGATCGCTTGGGGCGCAAAACGATTCCGCCGTATCCCAGCCGTCCACTTTGCAGGAAGAAGTTACCCCGGCATACCTTTATATTGTTTTCAGTTCAGATCAATCCGACATCGGGTTGATGGATGCTTTTCTCGATCCCTCCACCCGGTCCTCCGTCGTGAAGTACCTGGAGAAAAGAATCGGAGACAAAGTTGTCGCCCGAGCCCTCATTGAGGCTGCTGACCGTCACCAGGTGGATCCGGCTCTGGTTGTGGCGGTATCCTGGCAGGAAAGTCGGTTTCGCACCACGGCGTCAGGGGTCAATACGAACAGCAGTATCGACCGCGGACTGATGCAGTTGAACTCTTCAACATTCACCTTCCTGAGCGAGGACGATTTTTATAATCCTTATCTCAATGCCGATTATGGTGTGTCCTATCTCCGGCAGACGCTGGATCTTTCCGGAAATACTGTAACGGCTCTGGCCATGTACAACGCCGGTCCCGGAAGGGTCGGAAGCCTGGGAGCACCCAGAATGACCCTGGACTACATCGATCATATCTTTGCTTTCAGAAGCGATCTGGTTCGCGGATTTTACGAGGAATATGCCAACGGAAGTGTTCTGATGAGCAGGGATATAAAGCCGGTGAAGAACCCGGATTACCTATGAGGCGCTGTCAGATAGCGACTTCGGTCCGAATGCGGTATTGGAGAATGCTCGATTGAGCATCTGTGCTAACTGATCCTGATCCACTAGGATTGGGGCATGATTATCGTACTCAAGGGTGGGATTACCGGTCCCGAGAAAGATAAGGTTACTGATTTTCTCAACGGGAAAGGATTCCGGGTCCGGGAAATCGTCGGGGAAAATGATACGGTCCTCGGTGCCGTCGGCAGCGTAACTATCGATCACCGTGAAGTCGAAGTGCTTCCCGGCGTTGATCGTGTGATTCCCATCAGTAAACCCTATAAAATGGCCTCCCGGGAATTCCATCCCCGGGATACGGTAATCGATATCGGACCGGTGAAGATCGGGGGATCCCGAATCGTCATAATTGCCGGCCCATGTGCCGTTGAATCCCGGCAGCAGATACTTGAATGCGCATGGGCCGTCAAGGAAGCCGGCGCTGTGATGCTCAGAGGCGGCGCCTATAAACCCCGCACCTCTCCCTACGCGTTCCAGGGGCTGGGATTGGAAGGCTTGAAGTACCTGAGAGAAGCCGGGGATGCAGCTGGTCTGCCGGTGGTCTCTGAGGTGGTTTCTCCGAGCGCTGTGGAAGAAATGAGCCAATACGTCCACACATTCCAGATCGGTACCCGGAGCATGCAGAATTTTGAACTCCTCAAGACCGTCGGTTCGACGGGTATGCCGGTAATATTGAAACGGGGAATGGCTGCTACCATCGAGGAGTGGCTCATGGCCGCCGAGTATCTGCTTTCCTCCGGAACCGACAACGTTATCCTTTGCGAGCGCGGCATCCGGACCTTCGGCCGGGCTACCCGTAACACCCTGGATATTTCGGCTATTCCTGTCATAAGAGATCTCTGCCATCTGCCGGTTATCGTCGATCCTTCCCATGCCACCGGTATCAGGGACAAGGTACCCCCCATGGCCCTGGCCAGCGTTGCCGCCGGAGCCGATGGACTCATTCTCGAGTTACATACCAATCCGGACAAATCCTTCAGTGACGGACCTCAATCACTGTGGCCCCAGCAGTTTGAAAAGCTGGTTCGGGATGTCGAAGCCCTCTGTCCCACGGTGGACAGAGAAATGGCACGACTACCCGAGCGGCATCAGGAAGATGTGCTGCGTTCCCACTTGGGAAGCAGCAAGCGCGGATCAAAACCCCTGGTGGCGTTCCAGGGAGAGCGGGGTGCCTACAGTGAAAGGGCCATTCTCAACTACTTCCCCGAGGGTGAGGTGATACCGATGCCCCTCCCCAGATTCGGTGATATCTTTACTGCTGTGCTATCGGGTGATGCCTCCTGGGGCATGGTTCCCATCGAGAATTCCCTGGCCGGCAGTGTTCTTGAAAATTATGATCTGCTGAACCGGCACCCCGACGTGAAAATCATAGGTGA
>DAOVYP010000058.1 GCA_030635565.1 Spirochaeta sp.
AAATCGATGCAAAGCCAAGGAAGCAAGACGTAGCTGTATCAGGTATACTGCAAGTCGCTGCTGACGCAGGAATTGCACCGATTTCTCCGCCCGAAGGGCCGGCAATTCGCAATGAAGTTCCATTTTGACATACTGATTCTCAACTATATCCAATAAATTGTTATAGCAGCTTAAAATGAACGCTATGGCGAATTGCTGGTGAGATTTCCGGGTTAGAAAAGTTATTTTATATAAGAAAATAACTTTTTGACCCCATACCTGAGGATCTTTCAGAATGGTAATTTTGAAAGATCCTCAAGAGGAACAAATTTTTCTCATTTACATTATATTATAGACGTGGAACAACTGGACGACACCGAACGACTGAAACGGTTTGAGCAATTACTGGAAACAAAGGATCGCAAAGGCAACCGACTCTGCTGGATACGGTGGAATCCGAATTCCAAATATGGTTACGAAATTGACGATGCTCGCGATGAGGTGATATGGATGGTATATGAGATAAAACGGCTCAGGGAAGAGAACGCCGAATTCAAATCATTCGTCGACAATTTCCGGGATGCCATGGAAGAAGAATTCAAGGATAAGTAAGGATCAGGCCCTGCAGCACTTCTTATACTTTTTCCCGCTCCCGCAGGGACAGGGATCGTTCCGGCCCACTTTGGGGCTCTCCCTCGTCTGAGGGTTGTTGATCATTTTAGCATCGCTGAAATACCAGCGCCCGTCCTTTTTCAGAAAGGTGCTGTTTTCATGATGTGTGACTATGGCCCTGTCTGATCCCCGATAACGGACTGAAAATTCGATAGTCCCTTCGCTGTCGGATTCGGCGCCGCCGCGGATATCGATTATCTCCAGACCCATCCATTCGGACTCTTTGGCCCACTGTTCGGTGGCATCCCTGGATATCTCATCCCGACCGTCGGGGTGATGGGTATCCAGAATGTAGTCGATTGCGCCCTTCGCGTAAGCCGTATACCGGGACCGCATGAGTTTCTCGGCCGTTGGAGCCTGAACACTCCTGTCGATATAGGGTTTGCAGCATTTTGAATAAGCGGAACCGCTTCCGCAGGGGCAACCAGCCATAGTGTGCTAGGATAACCGCCCTCAGGGACTCTCGGCAAGAGCTCACAATCCAAAGAAGAGTCGCCCTCGTCTACCTCGATCTTTTACCCCGGCCATCAGAACATTGCAGGTTTCCCCGCCTTTATTCGTCTCCGGCCCGCAGCTCCCATCATCCCCCTGATAAGGGCCCCGACTAACGGAGCATTGAGTATACCCAGGAACATTCGGGCCCCGAAAGTGGGAACCAGGACAGGGCGATAACGGTGTTCCAGGCGGTAGAGGGATTCCTTAACCACAGTTTCAGGGGCAAGCCAGTACTTTTCCGGAACCCCTTCGTATCGAAAACCCTTAAAAGTGGGAGAGTCGACGAATTCGGTCTTCACCAACCCCGGACAAACCGCCTGCACCCGAACCTCCGTGGCGGCAAGTTCATCACGAAGACCCTGGGCAAGAGTATTCAGAAACGCTTTCGTGGCCGAATACAGTGAGTATTCGGCGGTGGTGAGGAAGGCCGCCAGGGATGAAACCAGAATGATGCGGCCGCGATTCCGTTCAATCATCCCCGGAAGAGCATTTCGAACGAGAGATGCGGCCCCAAGGCAGTGAAGGTTCACCATCGACGAAACTACATCTTCATCAATATCGACGAAATGACCACGAGTGCCGAAACCCGCGGCATGAACCAGAAAATCGACAGGGATGCCCTCTTTGATGCGCTTTACAACACTCTCAAGGCCATCTACAGATGAAAGATCCACCTGAAATGTCTCAACAGAGCTGCCGTGTACCCGGACCAATTCACCGGCCAGCTCTTTGAGACGATCACCCCGTCTGGCGGTAATCACCAGATTGTAACCGGCGGCGGCCAGGCTCCGGGCGTAACATCGACCGATTCCGCTGGAGGCCCCGGTAACCAGTGCAAGCCCGGTAGTTGCGGAGCTCATACGCTTATCTCTGCGGGAATGAATGGTATCATACCCCAGGGCAGAGCCCTGGACCCGGAATCGCTTGAGCGACTCCCTTCCGCGGCAAAGCCGCGGGGTATGAAACCATTCGTTCCCTCACTCGCTCGGAAATACCCAAGGGTACTTCTCTCGCTCTGTTCGGGAATCACTTCCGAACGATCCGCTGCCGCCCGGCCTGCCGGCATCGGTTCCGGTGTAAGGTCGGCAGAAACGAATTTCACCATACGGGTTAAATCGTAACGGCCTTCGTGGGGAGTACCCGGGGGTAATAACCCCATATTCCCCAGAATGGTGAGACGGTCCACCCCCCGGGCGGCCAGGAAATCCCGATGGGCTTCAAGATCGGCTCTTTGGGAAAACGCCGCCACCATGGTCCAGCTGTCGGCGTGGTTCACCGCCTCTTTTATGGAGTCAACCGGCAGTATCCAGAGGGTCCGGCCCAGGGGATTGGTTGCAGTGCGGGTGAAATCATTGGTGACGATGAGGGTCCAGGCGGTGCTGCCGGGATGAAAAACCTCTTCTCCCATGAGCTCGGCCATGTTTCTCATATGCCCGACCTGAGCCTTCCGGTCAATTGTATCTTCTCCCCTGGGGAGAGACTTTCCGGCCTCATCCAGAGCCCGTCCCAAAGCCGAAGCAAACAGTTCCGCTCTACCCCGGGCAGCTTCACCACCCTCGACAAAGACTACCTGGGGGGAATGGCAGGCCTGCTGATCGTGAATCACAGTATCCGATGCCAGAGCGGCTGCGGCTGCGGTCAGAGAATCCCCGGAAGACATGGTGGATGCTCCGATGAAAACCATACTCCGTTTGGGACCGTAGTCGAGAATCTCCAGTCCGGGTCTTGCATGACTCCAGGAGGCGTTTACCGCATCAAAACCGCCCCAGACGCAAACGCTCTGCACCGCTCGAAAAATTTCAGTCTCCGCGGTCGAACCACGTTCCCAATAGATTACCGAAGTACTTCGGGTAATCGGATGATCAGGGTCAATATCGGCAAAGCTGCTTACCAGAGCGACAGGAGTAATCGGATTACCCCGGGCCATTTTCAGAACGTTGGCGTTCTTCGTCATCAAACCCCGGGCAAGAGAAATGAGTTCCACACCCGGAACATTACCGGCCAGAACGTGCAGCAGACGACCTCTTGGGATCGCCTTGACCTCACAGCCGCCTCGAAGAGTCCATTGATCGAGTACGCCGGGATCACCGAACTCCGCACGAAGCATTTCTTCCAGGTAACCGCCCCTTTCCAGAAGGGCCGGTATGTATGAAAAATCAAGAACCAGTTCTTCTTCGCTGAAATCGGTAATCCGCTTCATGAGTTCCAGTGAGTCCTGATAGCGGACATAACCCGGATCGGACCAGAGCTTTCCCACAGCGGACAGAAAATCGAGTATTTCCCCCGTGGACAGCTTCGTCAGTTCCTTTTCAGCCGAAAAGAGCTCACCGGCATCGGAAATTTCAAGAGTCGGAAAGCGGACTGCTGTCCCGCCCTGCTTATACTCGAGAACGATACCTTCATTTTCAGATGAATCCGCAGACCGGTACTCCCGGCCGCTCAGGATGAACGGTATCTCGATACCCTGATGTTCGCTCATGCCGTAGCCCCGCCGTGCTGAGAGCGAAGTTCATCAACATGACGGCCGCAGCCCTTCTCCTCAGCCCCTTCGGCCCGTCGAATCACCTTGTACAATCCGGGTCCGTGGAGTCCGCATCCGCAGGTTTCCTGAGGGCCAACCTCCATACGAACGATATCATCGGCAATGACGAAACCGGGATAGGAATGGGCCAGGGGATCCAGGAATGCCGGGAGGCCTTCTTCTCCGGGAGCCACCTCTTCATCGAGATTCGCCGGGTTCCGAATGCTCAGATGAATCCATGGGGGAATATGTTTCACCTGTTTCCCGCATTCCAGCATAATCGCGTTTAATTCGGACATGCCGTAGGCATCACGGATATTACTTTTCGGAAGGCCGAAAGCTTCGGATACCTTGGCGTCATATTCATCACGGTCCATGGCCACACCCATCATATCCTTGAATCCGCCGCCGGAAGTGATGAGACTTTCCGGAGTAAGAGTTGTAATCCTGTCACCGGTTTCCATCATCCAGTCCGCCAGATCGAGTATCAGCATCGGGCCGCCGCCTATCCTCACCGGCCTGTGAGTAGTGGCATTGCACTTTTCGATGATGTACTCCGGTTCGAAATCGTAGTCTTTCAGGAAAAACTCGTAGTCCTGGGCCATATCACAGCCTATCTGGGCGTAATTGGCCAGGGCCAGATCCCCCAGTTCCTCCGGAGAAGGACCCAGCATAGCCAGATATCCGTAGGTACCGGCGGTGTATCGGATGGACTTGTGCATCGAAATCGCAAAACGGTCCAGAGTGATCTTATCCCTGGGTACCCGGCTCTGATTTCCTGATGATCCACTGCTGGTGTGTATTTGAGTCACATCACCTTCATCGACACTCAGAAGTTTGAAACCTTCCTTGAAAATGCGCGTCGAGAGAACGGGAACCCGTACCAGATCTTCAAAACTCTTCAGGTTCTCCGGTGTGAATCCTTTCCGATCGCAATATCCCCGGTAGAATTTGTTGTTCGTATAATGGAAATCGAAGGCCTCTTTGATTGAACGGAACTGAAAATCCTTAATTTCTTCCCTGTCAAGATTCCAGGGATTTTCCACAGCCAGAAATTCATCAATTACAGCCATTTCTAGTCCTCCAGCCTGACGTTGCCCACTTTTTTCCACTTGAGCATGTCCCGGATGGCACCCTGGGTTTTCACCAGACCCTGTTTATAGGCCTGCATTCCGTTGAGCTCCCCGGTGCTGAGCCTGACGCAGGTATCGGTGGTCATGATGTATTCGAGTTCCGGTTTCTCTTTAATCGAACCCTCTGCGAGTCGGGCATTACCCTGCTTCACCTCGATGCACCAGACTTCATTGATGTCGGTGAAGTTGTACTGAACCACTTTTTCCCATTTTTTAAAGGCGGATTTCAGATCGGGATCATCAAACCTGGAGACATTTGTTTTCAAAACTTCAATTGCAGCTTCTTTACTCATAAGTAGTTTCCTCTTTTTATGCGGCCGGAGCGGCTTTACGGGCCATCTCCCCGACTATCGCTTCATATATGGCATCAACTCCGCCGTCCCGGGACACCGAGTCGGCAAGACGACGGGCATTTTCCCGGTAATTGGTATTGATACTCAGGTCCGTGAAGACATCGGCCAATAAACGGACTGTCAGTTTTTTGGATGACCTCGGCCTGGGCCCCACACAGAGATTGTGAATGCGCTTGCCCCAGAAAAACTGATCGATGATGACAGGCATGACAAACTGGGGCAGCCCCGCCCTGGCGGCCCGGTGAATGGTACCCGAGCCGCCGTGATGACAGACGGCGGCCATTCGCGGGAAAAGATAGTCATGGGAGAGATCATCCACGAGGATGGCCCGTTCCGGCATATTCTCCCGGCCCAGGCCGGTCCAGCCCCGGCTCATCACCAGTCGGCAGCCCGCCATTTCAGCGGCCTCCAGGGCCATATCCGTGAAAGCGGCAGGATTTTTCACCGAAACCGAACCGAAACCGATGTAGATTGGCGGCGGACCGGCCTGCAAAAAGGCCTCTACATCCTCAGGGATGTCATTCTCCTGATTTTCAAAAGCGTAACCGCAGTAACGGTACGACCCGACAGGCCAGGAAGGATGCGGGGGGGCCAGAACATCGTTGATGGCGAACAGGTTGTTGAACGTTGCCATAAAATGCTTCGACAGGCTCTTGATAGGAGCCAGCCCCAGGGCGGCTCGTTCCCGGTTCGCGGTTTTGAGGGCCATGAAGTCCAGACCCTTGTTGATGAGATTCCATGTGGGACGGCACAAAGGCTCAGGCAGATTCTGCCAGGGAATGAGCGGCGGGACATTGTCCCCCGGAATCGAAGGGAGATAGGCCACCCGGAACGCCGGAAGATCCCGGGCTTCGGCAATCGAGGATACCGAAAACTCATTATTGGTGCAGATGAGCAGATCGGCGTCCTTCGAAGCCTCCCCCAGCAGACCGAACTCTTCCTCCAGTGACTTCTGAGCCCATTTAATGGAATTTCCGACACTGCCGGCATCATCATCCAGGCCGGTCATCTCCTTCCGGGCATCTTCGGAAGTGTAGAGGCCCCTGATACCGTGATTGACAAGAGCGGACGTAAAGGTTTGCTGGGTGAGCATGATGACCTCATGCCCGCCGGAAAGAAATTTCACGGCGAGAGCAATCATCGGGTATACATCACCCCGGGAACCGTGGGCAGCCATAAGAACTTTCATGCCGTCACCTCTGCCAATTCCACTGCCTGTTTTCTCCCGGCGGCAGCTTCAATGGCCTCAATGTCCACAACAGGCAGTGGCGGCACAGCCTTAATCATTTTTTCCTTTTGCCTGTAAACCCGGGGAAGGCGGACCAGCATCGACCAGGGGCTGAACTTCAGAGACGAGGAGATCCAGCATCCGTGGGTACACCAGCAATCGGCCCGGGCCCCGCCGCCGATCTCATAAACCTCTCTCTTCATCACACTTGAGTCATAGGCCGACCGAAGGTTGAAGTCGTAGTCTTTCAGATTTCCGATAGGAGGCCGCATCTCACAGGAGCGGAAATCACCGTTGGCATCGATAACGAAGGTGGTGTCCCCGGCGGTGCATTTCATGCCCCATTGGCTGGGTCCCTCATGATTCTGTTCCTTAATCATTTCCATGAAGCTCATGATACCGATGTAAGTGAGACGGGCAATTTTCTTCCCGTGTTTCAGATCTTTGAACAGCCGTTTGGCCCCGAGGTCCATCACCGGGGAGAGCTTCCTGTTCAGCTCCTTTACCTGTGCCAGGGTAATGGCCTTCAGGGTTGGATCCGGCATATCGCCCCGGAGAACCTCGTGGATATGCAGATCACAGAGACCCTTCTGAGCCACGTATGCCGCAAGATCAAGCATCTCATCGTAGGCCTCACTGGTGATAACCGTGGCGATGTTCACCATCAGGTTCTTGTGATTGCCGTAGAGTTTCCTCACCGTTTCAATGGTATCAACAGTTTTGAGGAAGTTACCCGGAACCCCGCGGATGCTGTCGTGAGTTTTACCCAGGCCGTCCAGAGAGAAATTGAGATGAATCGTCAGCTTCGGACAGCGCTCCACCAGCTCCCCGGTCATCCTGACAATCTTCTCTTTCGCCAGTCCGTTGGAGGGAAGGTTGATGGTTTTCACACCGTTGTTTTCATGAAACATGGCGATGATATCCACCATATCTTTCCGCAGATAGGGTTCACCGCCTGAGATCCAGAGCTTATCGAAGGGCCCTGCGGTTTTCGATATGGTTTTCATCTGATCAAAAGTCAAATCATCATCACGGTTGAGATTCGCGTGATTGAAGCAGGTTCGGCATTTGGACTGGCATTTGGAAGTAATGAAGAGGAAAACGCTTTCCAGCTTCTTCCGACGGATCAGCTTATTGAAATATCCGGGCTCACCCGTAGTGGCATCGGCTTCCTGTACGGAATCTTGAGTTGAGGTATTCTGCATGAGGCTCTCCTTGACACGGGTTATGCCCCACCTGCGATATATCGCAGGGGTTCTCGCGCGACCGGAGACCTCTGAGAGGAAACTTTATCGTCAAGACCAGAACTCCTAAAGGGGCATTAGGTACTCTGTCGGTTCAACATTATTGTGATTCCGCTTTGGTAGTCAATACGCATTATCTACCGGGCTCATGCTGCTGCCCGCTGTAATGCCTTGTTACACATTTATTATTCTCACAAAGATATGTACGATGGATGAGTAATCATCATTTTTTCGTTTATCAACTTCAATATATGATAATGAACTGACCAGCTTCCCCAGCCTGTCATACCCATAATTTCGCGGATCGAAAGATGGATCACTTTTATTGATATAGCCGCCTACAGCTGAAAGCAGTGCCCATCCGTCCTCTTTGGATACGGCCCCGATTGCCGAGGTTATGATAGGCTTCACGTCAGGCTCATCTGATCCGTCAGTTATTTTCTTCTTAACCCGCGGGCGAAGATTCTCCGTAAAAACAAATTTGTCGCATGCTGATATAAACGGTACCGGTGTCTTCTTCTCACCAAAACCATAGACAGTTAATCCCGCCTCCCGAATTCTTGTGGCCAGCCTGGTGAAATCACTATCGGAAGAGATGAGACAAAAACCATCCAGTCTTTCTTCATGGAGTAAATCCATTGCATCAATGATAAGTGAGGAGTCTGTTGCGTTTTTACCCGTGGTATAGCTGAACTGCTGGATGGGTTGTATCGCATGTTTATGCAGATGATCTTTCCACCTTTTCAGATGAGTCGTCGTCCAATCCCCGTAGGCACGTTTGACGCTGGCAATTCCGAATTTTGCAATCTCAGCCAGCAATTCTGAACAAATTGCCGCCTGGGCATTATCCGCATCAATCAAAACGGCAAGCTTCATATTTTCATTTTCCGGCATAGTTATTCCTTAATATCGAGTCCTATTGATTATGCAACCATCCGCACTTCATACAAGTGCTTCTGGAAGCCGATGAACATCTCCCTTATGGCCGATACTTCTCCCAGCTCCGCGACAGCATCGGCAACGGCATGGTATTTGAGATCAATCAGATGCGGTAGCTTCTCGTCATCCAGCTCTCCCACGCCCTGCATGATGTATTGATCGAGTACGAAGTCCAGGAACTCCCGCTGTTTATCCTTGTAGTGAGCAAAGATGAGGTTCCTGCTCGCGTTCACCCTCTTTTGGCGGCTGATGGGAGCCAGGGCAAAAGCAACATAGGCCAGCACATCGTAGAGATCGCTTTTCTCGGCATCAACCATTAATTTCAGTTCGGTAAGCTGGCTCTCGCCGTAGCCTTTATCCGCCAGACCCTCAATCAATTTTCGACGTGTGTCGGGCTTACTCCAGAGCTTGCGCAGTTCGTCCTCATCTTTGAACAGCCCGGGCAGGTCTCCAAAAACTCGCTTCATGAACTCTTCCGCCGACATCGGCTTACCGTCCGGACTCCAGAAACTTGTAACCATCATGTGCTGGATGCTGCGTTCCTTTCCGTCAGCGAGCTTCACCTTGATTTTGAGCATCTGCTGTATATCCGCCGCAGCTGACGGGTCCGAATCCGCTTCCGGATCGTCGTAGTCCCCGGGCCGAGGCCTGGGATTCACCGGGACAGGTTCTTCCGGTTCACCGTCCCATTCCG
>DAOVYP010000334.1 GCA_030635565.1 Spirochaeta sp.
ATCTCGACAAGGAACTGGAAAGACGTGGTCACCATTTTGTCAGGTATGCAGATGATTTCATCATTATGGTGAAAAGTCTCAGTGCTGGCAAACGGGTGATGGCAAGTATACGCCGGTTTCTTGAGCGAGAGCTGCGGCTCAAGGTCAATGAGAAGAAAAGCAAGGTGGCTCCGGTGGAAGAGTGTGGCTTCCTTGGTATTCGCAAGACCGAGTATATTCTGCGTGATGTGCTCGAGGTCGATGGCGAAAACTCCGTGAGGGGGGCATCCATACTTGAAAATATCGACGTATGACCCGAGTTCGGCTTCGGTCATGCCGAACTTGGACAGGGCCTCGGTGAACATGGAATACTCATTGATACGGCGACCGCCGGTGGTGATTTCCAGACCACGGAAGATCAGGTCGAAACTCATGGTTTTCTGTCCTTGAGGAAAGGTGTAAAAAGGCCTTTTACGCCTGGGAAATTCGTTCACGAACACCATGGCGATGCCGTGTTCCCGTTCAGCCCAGTCGCAGAGAACCCGTTCCGCCTCAGGATTAATGTCCGGAGCACGTTTACCGGTTACGGACTTGTAAATGGCCTTGGCCTCGTCATGCGGGATAATCGGTATGTTTCCGCAGGTGTCGGGATCGGGCACCGTCGCATTCCAGGCTTCCAGATCGGCGGCATTATCCCTGCGGACAATCTCAAAAAGATAGGCCATGAAACGGCGCTCGATTTCCATGAGCGGTTTTTCGGATTCGATGAATCCCATTTCGATGTCCAGGGAAACATACTCGTTTATATGCCTGGGTGTTTCGTGCTTTTCGGCACGGTAGGCGTGCCCGATTTCAAAGACACGCTCAAATCCGCTGGCCACCATGGTTTGCTTGTAGAGCTGGGGTGACTGGGCAAGATATGCGGTCTTACCGAAATAATCCATGGTAAAAAGGTTGGTTCCTCCCTCCGACCCGCCACTGAGAATCTTGCTGGTTTTAATTTCTGTGAATCCTTCGCTGCGGAAGAAGTCCCCGAATGCTTTCACACAGGTGGCCTGGAGGCGAAAGATGGATAGAATTTTTGGATTCCGGAGGCTGATCATCCTGTTGTCGAGAATGGCTTCCAAACTGAGGGATTCGGGGTCCTGGTTCACGGCCACAGGAAGGTCGGGAGCCGCTTCGGACAATATATCGAAACTTTCCAGGGCAATTTCGGAACCGCCCGGAGCCTTTTCACTTTTATTAACTGTACCCCTGGCGCGAATAACGGACTCTACCGGCAGGGTGAATTCCTGATCGGTTACCAGCTGGATTCGGCCGGAGCGGTCACGGAGTATGATGAAAACGACACCGCCGAGGTCTCGTACACGGTGAACCCATCCGGCCACCTCCACGGTATCTCCGATTTTGTTTAAAGCATCGACGGCAAGTGTCCTGTCCATAATTCTCGAGTTCCTTCCAATCTTGGTTACGGGATATAAATATGTTAGCATAATCCAGGCCCCGGGGTACAGGCTTGGAATTCCCATGTCGGGGTTCCCCTGCCGGGGATTCCCGATCAGACGACGACGCTGAGTTTTACGTCTAGTATCTTCCCTGTTATTTCCGGTGATGCATTACCTTCGGAAAGACGCATCACCTGGCCCATCAACCATCCCCGCTGCTTCACATCTCCGGCCCTGACGGCAGCCACGACTTCAGGATTGGCACTGAGAATTTTGTCCACAATCAGGGCAAGCTCGTCTGGATCGCTAATCTGCAGCCAGCCTTCCCTCTCGACTATGGAATCAGGATCGGCATCGTCAGAAAAGACATTCTCAAGCACTTTCTTGGCGATTTTTCCGCTGATGCGTCCGTCATCGATGAGTTTAAGCAATGCGGTGAAACGTGCCGCACTCAATGGGCTGTCGACCAACGAAAGACTCTCCCGGTTGAGAAGTTTCCTGACGTCAGAAGAAAGCCATGCCGCGACATTTCGGGCTGAAGATCCGGCTTTTACAGTCTGTTCAAACAGCTGTGCCGTTGCGATATCATCATGAATGAATTCGGCCTGCTCGGAACTGAGCCCGTATTCGGTCTGCAGCCGCCTTTTCTTATCCAGCGGGAGTTCCACCATTGCGGCCTCGACTCTGGCCAGGAAAGCATCATCAGGTATAAACGGCGGCATGTCAGGTTCGGGGAAGTATCGGTAATCATCCGCCGCCTCTTTCCGGCGCATGGTTTCAGTGACATCACGATTCTCGTTCCAGAGTCTTGTTTCCTGAACGAGGGAACCACCGGCATCGATGATTTCAGCCTGCCGGATCACCTCATGGTTGAGGGCGAGACGGACGAAGCGCGGGGAGTTCATGTTCTTCAGCTCCACCTTGGTACCCAGTCCTTTTCCGGGATGATTGATGGAAATATTGGCGTCACATTTCATCGAACCTTCATCCATGTTTCCATCACTCACGCCCAGATGACGGACAAGGCGCTGGAAATCCCTCAGAAAGGCCTCGGTCTCCTCTCCGGATCGTAAATCCGGCTCGGTGACGATTTCCAGAAGAGGGTATCCGGCTCGGTTGAAATCCAGAAGTGTGACATCTCCGGCATGAATCATCTTGCCGGCATCCTCTTCAAGGTGAACGTCGTGAATCCTGATTTTTCTCACGCCTCCATCTCCGAGATCAGCCTCCATCAAGCCTTCGACACCAACCGGATCTTCAAACTGGGAAATCTGATAGTTCTTCGGCATGTCGGGATAAAAATAGTTCTTACGTGTAAAACTCGTGCGAACTGCCGTACGGCATCCGAGAGATCGGGCAACAAGATACCCGAGTTCCATAGCTCGTTCATTCAACAAGGGGAGCGTACCGGGATAACCGAGACAGACCGGACAGATGTTGGTATTCGGTTCATCACCGTAATGAGCCCTGCAGGAGCAGAACATTTTGGATACCGTCTTCAGATGTATGTGGATTTCTAGTCCGATGAAAACGTCGTACTTCTCATGGGCACTCATGACAGGCTCCCGATATCAAGCGCGATCGGAGCGGTCTGAAGTGGAAAAAAGCCGGAGAGATCTCTGGCTGCCTTGAACAATCTTTTTTCACCGAAGGCCGGTGCCATGAACTGCACACCGGTTGGAAGTCCGCCATCGATCCCGGTGGGCACTGAGAGAGCGGGAAGACCGGATAGGTTGGCAAGACAGGTGAATACATCGGCAACCCTTTGCTTGTAATCATCCATTCCCGCGTCCCCCTTGAGAAAAGCCTGTGTGGGGTACACCGGCATGAGAATCAGATCGCCGGATTCGAATATTCCGGCCATTTCATTGCGTATCAAAGTGCGGATTTTCTGTGCCCTGCCATAGTATTGATCCTGAAATCCGGAACGAAGAACGTAGGTTCCCAGAAGAATTCTCAGTTTGACTTCGTCGCCGAAACCTTCATGCCTGGCCATCCTCATCAGCTCGGTGGGATTTTCTGCAAAATCAGGGTCATACCCGAACCCTATACCGCTATAACGGGCCAGGTTTGCGCTGGCCTCGGCGGTGGCGATGGTATAATAGGCGGGAACGATCAGTTCCAGGAACGGCAGTGATACTTTTCCGACACTGTAACCGGCTTCTTTCAAGGCTTCTTCG
>DAOVYP010000074.1 GCA_030635565.1 Spirochaeta sp.
AGCGCACATAAGAAAAATGAAAAAGGGGCCGGCCCTCACGGGTCGGCCCCAACTCCTTTTCGATGCGGCGGCTGTTATAATAAAGCCGCACTGGAGCTTGCACCTATTTTTTACTGTCCGCGATAATATCCTGGGCCACTTTCCCTGATACCGGATCGTAGTGGCTGAACTCTATTTCATAGGCACCGGTTCCCGATGTGAGAGATTTCATGTCAATGGCATAAGTGAGCAGTTCACCCCTGGGTACGACGGCCTTGATGGACTGGATTCCACCGCCTATAGGTGACTGATCCTGAACCCGACCCCGCTTACTCGACAGATCTGAAAGCACATCGCCCAGATACTGGTCTTCTACGAAAACAGTCAGGTTTCCCATGGGTTCAACCAAAACTGTAGCGGGTTTTTCACAAGCCTGCTTCAGCGCATTCTTGGCTGCAAGTTTGAAGGCCATCTCAGATGAATCGACAGGATGCTCCTTGCCGTCGAAGACACTCACACCGATGTCAACCATAGGATACCCGGCTAGAAAGCCTTCCTGCATAGCCTCCCTGAGTCCTTTTTCTATTCCGGGGAAATAACCACGGCTGATGGATCCTCCCTTGATATCTTTGGTCATCTCGAAGTCCTCACCCCTGCTGAGGGGCCTGGCCTTGATAAGAACCCGGGCGTATTGACCATGGCCACCGGTCTGCTTCTTGTGTGTGTATTCGGCTTCGGCGGATTTTGTGATGGTTTCGCGGTAAGGAACCCGCGGTTTTCTGGTAAGTACCTTTATCTTCGAATCATTGAAGAGCTTTTCGAAGATGCTGTTCACGTGCATTTCACCCATACCCGCGATTACAGTTTCCTTGGTTTCCTCATCGAATCCGATGGTGAAGGTCAGGTCCTGCTCGGCGATACGGTGCAGGTAATCGTTCATCTTGTCCTCGTCCTTCTGGTTTTCGGCACTGATGGCCAGGGAATGGACGGGGACGGGAAGTGCGAGGGGTTTGAAATGCACTTCAGAGGCTGATGCCGTAATTGAATCGTTGGTATGTACCGATTCAAGTTTAATAACGGCACCAAGGTCACCAGCGACAAGTTCAGGGATTTCCTTGAGGTTCTTTCCGTTAATGTGGAATAGTTTGGAAATACGTTCCTTTTTCTCCACCCGTGTATTGAATACCTCACCGGGCTTGAGAACTCCGCTGACAACCTTGATATAGCTGATCTTCCCGGAGAATTTGTCAATTGACGTCTTGTATACGAAACCCGAAAAATCCCCTGCTGCATCGTAAGCCACAGATTCGCCGTCTTCCAACGGCTCGCTTTCACGTCCGGGGGCGGGGCAGAGTTCAGCCAGAATATCCAGAAGATCGCTGATGCCGGACCCGATTTCGGCGGAACCGCAAAGAACCGGTACGAATGTATTTGAAGCCATGCCCTCTTTCAGACCCATAAGTATGTCCTGCCCTTCGAGTGTACCGTTGTCGAAGAATTTTTCGGTAAGGTCGTCATCGCCTTCAGCAGCCATTTCAATGAGCTTCTCACGCCATTGTGCAACTTCATCACTCTTATCGGCGGGTATATCCGTTTCCTCACCACCGGCTTTGATGGCTTTCATGTGAAGAAGGTCGATGATTCCTTCGTGTGAAGCACCCTGTCCGAGAGGTAGATTCAAGGGTATAGCTGTGACTTTGAAGATTTCCTTAATCTCATCGAGTGTTTTTTGAAAATCGGCCCGGTCCTGATCCATCTTATTAATGAACACGACTCGAGGCAGTTTACGATTGTCCAGCCTCCGCCAGAGTTTGACGGTTTCGATCTGAATACCCGCTGGTGCACTGATTACCATGACGGCAGTTTCGGCAGCCCTGAAAGAAGCTACCACTTCGCCGACGAAATCAGAAGATCCGGGGGTATCAAGGACATTGATTTTCACGTCCTTCCATGGAAGGTTCATGAGGCTGGTGTGGAGTGAGAACTTGTGTTCGATCTCATCATCCTGGTAATCACTCATGGTACGGCCGCTGTTTATGTTTTCGACCTTGGAAATGACTCCGGCTCTGAACAGCATCTGCTCCACCAGAGTTGTTTTACCTGTGCTGCCGTGTCCGCAAATGGCTGTATTACGGATGGCGTTCATGGAAATTGCCATGAAGGATCCTCCTTGTAAAATATAAATAGTTTGGGACTAACGAATCCTACGACAGGTTCATCACTCCGTCAAATGAAATCGAATGAAAGGTATCTTACCCCCGCGGTTTGCCGCGGTACTACGGAAAACTTCCTTTCCCTGCACTCACTCGGATCGAGGGTCGTACCGGAGGTAAGAGCCGAGGAACGATCCCGAAAGAATGAACAAATTCACTTCTCACGGTTTTTTTGGGTATCAATAAAGAGAACACCAGATAAAAACATCCTGACATTGTTTTTCATGAGCTTGTGATCAGCGTTATTGAAGTGAAAAAAAACGGGATCGAAATTCGCCTGATAATTCATGTCAGTGGCCTGTTCGAAAGCGACAAGTTGAGGAAGTATGTGAGAAATGTACCCGAAACTAGGATGTCTTTTCAGCAAAATGGCTGAATTCCATCGAGAATGTCCCGCGGCCCTGGGTCAGGCTTCTGAGCGTTGTTGAATAACCGAACATGTTCACCAATGGCGCTTTGGCCCTTACAAGCTCATATGAAGGCCGGGACTCCATACTTTCGATATGTCCACCCCGTTGACTCAGATTGCTGATAACATCACCAACTTGTTCTGCCGGGCACATGACATCGACTTCCATGATCGGTTCCAGAAGTATGGGATATGCATTCCTGCAGGCCGAGTCGTATCCGAGGGATGATGCCGCTTCGAATGCGATATCACTGGCGCTTGCTTCCTGGTATTTGGCGTCTGTCAGGGTGACTTTTACGTCTACTGAAGGGTATCCCATGATAATGCCCGATGGGAAAGATGCTTCAACACCTCTCCTGACGGCATCCTGGAACTTGGCAGGCAGTCTCCCCCCGGATAATTCGGACTCGAAATGGTTCCCCTCGCCACGTATTTGAGGCTCAACCCTGAGGGTTACCGTAGCTTCATGATCCTTTCCGGCAAGGGTTCGCTGATAGGTTTCGGTATGTGTAAATTCTTTGGTGATTGATTCTCTATAGGTCACCTGGGGCTTACCGACATTGGCTTCAACTTTGTATTCCTCGAGTACCCTCGTGACAAGAACGTCGAGATGGAGTTCGCCCATACCGGATATGATAAGCTGTCCTGTTTCGTCGTTTTCTTTCACTGCGAAGGTAGGGTCTTCCTTGCGGAGATTCTCAAGCGAGCTTCTGAGTTTTTCCTGGTCGCTCATGGTCTTCGGCTCAATGGCCACGGAAATGACCGGCTCGGGAAAATCCATGTCCTCAAGGATAATCGGATAGCCTTCTGATGCCAGAGTCTCTCCGGTACGCGCAAGCTTCAACCCTATGGCGACGCCGATATCACCGGCTCGAAGTTCGGGAATCTGCTCGTGATGATTCGCGTGCATCCGCAACAGCCTGTTTACCCGTTCCCGCTTCCTGTCATTAACGATCAATACGGCGGTTCCTGATTTCAACACTCCAGAATACACTCTCAGGTAGCAGAGCATTCCCATTTCTCTGTCATGCTGGATTTTAAAAACCAGGGCGGAGAGATGTTCCTTGTCGTTTCTCTGGATTTCGATTTCTTCATTCTTCTTTCCGTGAAGGGCATGAATCGGGGGCAGTTCTTCGGGCGTCGGCAGATAATTCAGAACCGCATCCAGAACCGGCTGAACACCCTTGTTCTTCAGGGATGAGCCGACCAGTACGGGAACGATTTCCTTGGCTATTGTGGCTTTCCGAAGAGTCTTGTGAATCAGTTCAGCTCCGACCGGTTCTCCTTCGAGATAGAGATCGGTGATTTCTTCACTGTAGGAAGAAAGGCTGTCAAGAAGCTTGTCCCGCCACTCGTCCGCTACCGGACGATGCTCGTCGCGGATATCGGAGTATCGGATTTCCGATCCCTCGGGATCCTGGTCCCAATGCATTTCCTGCATCATGATGAGATCAATATTGCCCTCATATTCCGATTCGGTACCGATGGGAATGCACAGGGGAATTGGAACCGCCTTGAGTTTATCGCTGATTTCCTTGATTACGGCGAAGAAATCAGCACCGATTCGATCCATCTTGTTGACATATGCGATGCGGGGGACGCCGTAGCGGTCTGCCTGACGCCATACAGTTTCTGACTGGGGCTCAACACCACCCACTGCACAAAAAACACCCACGGCGCCGTCCAATACCCTTAAAGACCGTTCTACCTCGGCCGTGAAGTCAACATGCCCCGGAGTATCGATGATGTTGATCTGAGTATTGTCCCAATAGCAGGTGGTGGCTGCCGATACAATGGTAATGCCCCGGTTCTGTTCCTGGGTCATCCAGTCCATCGTTGCTGTACCATCATCAACCTCACCTATGCGGTGGCTCTTATGAGTATAAAAAAGAATGCGCTCGGTAGTCGTTGTCTTACCGGCGTCAATATGAGCCATTATGCCGATGTTTCGGACAGCTTTACTCCGCTCTGCCATGTTATGATTCAGCTCCGATGGATTATTTCGGGCTAGAGATTAACACGGACCAGTGCGGGTGGGCAACGCAGACGTCGCCGGGGCTCTCACTTGATAGAACCTTCCAGACACCGTTAGGCTATGTGTAATGAAAAAAGCCAATGATATAGAGCCGGCTGTCTGGAACGCCGTTGAAGATGCCGTTTTGTGTTTCATCAGGGATCGGGCCGAGGATAAGATTCTTCTGATACATAAGAAAACCGGGTTGGGGGCGGGATTGATTAATGCTCCAGGTGGCAGGGTTGAGAAAGGGGAGACTCCGAAAGCTGCTGCTGTTCGGGAGACCTACGAAGAAGTGGGTTTAAAGGTTGAAAATCTCATCCAGGCCGGAGATCTGTATTTTCAGTTTACAAATGGTCACTCCATTCGCGGATATGTTTTTCAGACCGAAACATGGTCGGGAGAGCCGGTTGAAACGAATGAAGCCGACCCTTTCTGGTGTGATGAAGCTGACGTTCCGTATGAAAAAATGTGGACCGATGATTCCTGGTGGCTGCCCCACATGCTGGCCGGCCGGCCATTCCGGGGGAGATTCATTTTCGATGAGGAGGACATGATCAGTATGAGCCTTGATGTCGAGGCGTCGGATTCAGAAAAGGACAGGAAACCAATTCCGAGAGGTAGGATACATGAGTAATACGATATTTGATAAAATTCTGGCCGGGGATATTCCCGTTGACTCTGTTTTTGAAGATGAAGATGTTCTCGCGTTCAATGACGTCAACCCTAAAGCTCCGGTTCATGTACTTGTTATCCCCAAAAAACGTGCTTCCCGCTTTTCCGAACTCTCAGGCAGACCCATAGAGGAAATCGGTCGGTTTTTCGCGGCCGTGTCCAGGATCGCCGCTTTACTGGATCTGGACGAAAACGGATACCGTGTTGTCATCAACAACGGACCCGACGGCGGGCAGGAAGTCGAGTACCTGCATGCCCACATTCTTGGTGGTCGGAGACTCACCTGGCCTCCAGGCTGATACCTTTCATGTATATTCGATACATGTGGATATTCAGGTTTCTATTCCTCATGATATTGCTGATTTCAGGTATCACAGTTGCAGGTGCGTCGAAACTGTCTCCCTGTGAAGGAGCCAGGGTCCTTAAAGAAATAAACGAAATCCGGAAACATCATGGTCTTCAGGAACTGATAACTGAAAGCTCTGCTTCTGCCGCCGCAGCCCTTCATTCTCAGGAACTGGGAGAACGACAGACTCTGAGCCATTGGGGTCTGGACGGCTCCAGAGTGATGGAAAGATACCGTGCAGCCGGTGGAACGGGGCTGAAGGCCGGTGAGAACCTCGGTGCGGGGGATTCCATCCGATCAATCATCGATGCATGGATGCAGAGTCCGTCGCATCGGAATAATCTGCTCAGAACTGATTGGTTCAGCGCCGGAGTTGGACATCTGCAAACTGACGGCGGCCGAATTATTCTGGTAGTCGTATTCAACGATTCCAGATGGGAGCAGACATCAATCCGGATTGAAGGCGCAATGGTCAAAATGGAAGGCTATTACATTCTGGCTCAGGGAATCTTTCCTGAGAAAATTACCATTTCAGTCAGCGGGAACGAAATATCCCCGGTTTCCGCCGCCGTTTCGGGGAATGACAGGATCGGCATACGTTTTGAATTTATAAAACCTGCCGAATGGGATAGTCGCCGAATCGCAGCTGTACCTCTCTTTGTGATCGAGTCCGGTGAATCACATCAGACGGATTTACTTTTCCTGCCTCCTCTTTGAGTCTTCTTATATGTCCCTGTAATCTGATATTGTTTGAAAATGAGTATTGTAGCTGTCAGAGGTGCCGTTTCACTTGATGAGGGCCTGGATGAAGGGTACCGAATGGTTGATGCCGTTGGAAAGCTTGTCGTTTCCCTCACGAAAGCCAACGGTTTTTCACCTGATGATGTCATCAGCATACAATTGACGCAAACATCCGACCTCAGGAATAAAAATGCTGCTACTGCACTCAGGGAAGCCGTTCCTGCATTTGGCAAAGTCCCCCTTTTCTGTTCTCTGGAGCCTGATATTGAAGGTTCGTTACCCCGGATGGTGAGAATCCTCGTTACCTGGAAGGGGCGTGGTCCGGTAACTCCGGTCTATCTTGGCAAGGCTGCATCTCTGAGGCCTGACTTAACCGGCGGAGAATGATTAACAAGGTCTGCCTGGTATCCAGGGAAATGGAAGGTGTCGCCGGGGCAGGCGGATTAAAAGATGTCGTCCGAGGTCTTGCCGATGCTTTAGCCGAACATGGAGCCGATGTCACAGTTATTATTCCCGGCTATGGTTTCATTGATAAAGGTAAGCCCCTCTACGATCTGGAAGTACCACTCCGGGGTGAAATTCATAGAATTGGCGTATCGGCCCTGGAGATCGGATCCATCAAAGTTCGCTTGCTTGATTCTCCATATTATTCATCAAAACATGATGTTTACACATATTCGGAAAAGGATGCTCCATCAACGGAAGATATCGGTAAGGGGCATCATGATGTTCATGAAATGAACATTCTTCTTCAGGCAAGTGCGGTTTTGAGTATTCTGAAAGAAGATGTGCCGCCGGATGTTATTCACGGTCATGATGGACATACGGGCCTGCTTCCTTTGTACATGAAAAAATATAGCAGGACTTCGAATTTCTTCAATCATACCGGTGTACTTGTAACGATTCACAATGCCGGTACGGCATATCAGCAGATACTCGGTGATATTGATCATGCAGTTGAATTAACTGGTTTTTCGGAGAATGAGCTGTCCGGTGGACTTCTGGAAAAAAAAGTGAACCCACTGCTGATTGCCGGAGTCTACGGGCATGTAAATACGGTATCACCCGGCTATTCCCGTGAGCTGATTACCGGTAAGGATAGTTTCTCCGGCAGTCTTGGCAATGCCTATAAAGGCCTTGGCATCACCCTTAAAGGTGTTTATAACGGAATCAATCCCGAATTCTGGAGCAATGGTATTCCAGAATCTCCAGACGGTACCAGCAGTTTTAAAGAGATGTTGCGGAGTCGGATCAGCGAATCATTGAAAGAAAACCAGATTGACAATGTAAGCGTAACCGGCATGATACCCGACCCCTGTGTTCCCTGGATTCTTTTTCATGGCCGTCTTACCCCACAGAAGGGCCTGGACTCAATACTTGAACTCCCGGCTGATCTTGAAGGATTTGGGGGACGGTTCAAACTGATTGTTTACGGTAGAGGAGATAACGGGATAGAGCGGCGTCTGAATGAAAAAATCAGTATGTCACCCGACTGGTCGTTTATTAAAGGTTACAACCCTGAATTGACCAGGATGTTGATAGCTGCATCTTCCTTTGTTCTGGTACCTTCCGAATGGGAACCCTGCGGTCAGATCGACATGATCGGCCAGCTTATGGGTGCTTTACCTATTGTTAAAGCTGTGGGAGGTCTGAAAAAGATACGACACCGCTATGACGGATTCAAATATGCATCGAATAACAGCCGGGGATTACTTGAAAACCTGCATTTGGCCCTTGGTTGGGAATGGAAAAAACAACGAAAAGTATCGTTGATGCGCAGACACGCCGAAACTGTGATATATGGACGACGTATCTGGCGAAAAGTCCTTATACGAGGATATTTTCCCCTTTACAGAAAAGCACGGAGAGTCATCAGGCACAGGCCCTGAAGCATCCGATATTCTCTCCATGGATAGAGCCGCCCGGCTCATACATCAGTCACTCACTATTGTTGAGAATTTAATTCGACCTGGTGCTGAAACTCTTATCCTTGCAGAAGAACTTGACAGATTTCTGCTTATGAATGGAGTCGACCCCGGACTGATA
>DAOVYP010000018.1 GCA_030635565.1 Spirochaeta sp.
CTCAAACAACGTCTGGAACTCCTGGAACATTCCGAAAAAGGCAGTCTGGCTGATCGCTGGGGTATTGACGATCCATGGACAGTTGAACAAGCCGAATGGGACATCGGTATTTATATTGTTAAGAACACCCATTCCTTACCCATTCATACCGGTTCGCAAGATACCCTTGCCTTGTTTTTTGCCGATCTTCTGGACATACATCCGGATATTGAGGTTCTCAAAGATAGAAGCGGCCGTAACCCGGCAGTGAAACAGACTGATGATTTTACGGAAGCTTTCCGGGAATCAAGGGATAAGCTGGATTACTTCGTCCTTCTTCGTTTCACTGAAACGGAACGAACTTTCAGCGCGACCGGAGAGTTGTATCTGGCGAGGACAGGTGAATTAATCGGGAGGTATGATGAGCTTCGTACCGGACAGGGGAAAGTTACAGACACCCTGCACGTTCTTTCAGATTCGTTAAGTTCAGCCATCCCGAGGCTGATGAAAATAATATCTGTAGACGGTGAAGCCGTATTGTTGAGCAAGGGACGCTGGCACGGTATCGAAACTGATAAGCCCTGGATTGTTCTTCAAAGCGGTATGGGGCGCCCTGCCGCTGTAGACGGAGGTCTTGCTTATACACAGGAAGCATACCTGGGTAAAGTTGAAATCAGTGAATTATCGGAACCTGTAAGCGAAGGTATTTACGAACGCTCGGGAGATTTTGATTTTATCAGTCCCGGGGATGAGCTGTTTCTGCTTCCCGTACCTGAGATCGGCAATGATAAATTCAATGCACCTGATCCGGCTTTCAGGGCTCGATTGCTGGCCATTCCATAGAGTGGTGTCCCGGAAATCGGTTCACGAACTTACAAGTAAATACTGTGATCGAAGCTACCCGGAATCGTTGCGACAAACACCCCTCGTTCTAGCGGTACTCGCTCGGGAAGCTCCGTTCCGACGAACTTCGGGACACTTGCCTCCACGATTCCGGGTAGCTCCACCAAGTTACCTGTTTTATCGTGTTGCCAATTATCCGGGGCACCATACTGATGCATCCACAAATCACAAATATTCTCATCCTTGACCATAAGGTCTGATAATTTCTATATTTGTCTGGCCATGTCTCCCTCATGAGACGGAGGACCCCATATGAAAATTGCCATCAACGGATTCGGTCGTATTGGTAGAAATGTATTTAAAATCGCCTTTGAAAGACCGGGAATTGACATCGTAGCCATCAATGATATAACGGACCCCAGGACCCTCGCTCATCTTCTTAAATATGATTCAACGTATGGTGTGTATAACAAAACTGTTAAAGTGAAAGATGATGCCATCGTGGTGGATGACAGGGAAGTGAAGATTCTGGCCGTCAAAAATCCCGCGGAACTCCCCTGGGGTGAAATGGGAGTTGATGTCGTCATTGAATCAACGGGGATTTTCCGCAATGCCGACAGCCCCGGGGGCGGGTATAAAGACCACATCAAATCGGGAGCTAAAAAGGTAATACTCACGGTTCCCGCAAAAGACGAGATTGATCAGACCATAGTTCTCGGGGTTAATGATGATAGTCTCGATCTTTCATTTGAGGCCTTTTCCAACGCAAGTTGTACTACGAACTGCCTTGCACCTGTAGTGAAAGTTCTCAATGATGCCTTCGGTATTGAGCAGGGACTGATGACCACGATTCACGCATACACAAACGATCAGGTTATTCTCGATATGCCTCATTCCGACCTTCGCCGGGCCCGTTCGGCAGGTTTGAACATCATTCCCACCACAACCGGGGCTGCTGCTGCCGTCGGGAAGGTGATACCGGAGCTGAAGGGTAAGCTGAATGGAATGGCCATGCGTGTCCCGACACCTACAGGATCCGTCGTCGACCTGGTTGTTCAACTTGGAAAGAATGTCACAAAAGAAGATGTTAACGCCGTGGTGAAAGCCGCTGCGGAGGAATCTATGAAAGGTGTGCTGGAATACACTGAAGACCCTATCGTATCGATGGACGTCAAAGGGAACAGCCATTCATCGGTATTCGATGCCGGTTCCACCATGGTAATGGAGAACGGTTTTGTGAAAATCGTCTCCTGGTATGACAATGAGTTCGGTTATTCAACCCGAGTGGTGGACCTTGCTCAGAAACTCGTCTGAGCAAAGTTAAAATATTTAAGGCAGATAACGGTATAGGAGTTTCATATGGCCGTCAGAACAATCAAGGATATTGATCCGAAGGGGAAAAGAATCCTCGTTCGTGTCGATTTCAACGTTCCTCTCAAGGATGGGAAAATTACAGATGATACCCGCATGCAGCGGGCCCTGCCGACACTCATGAGCCTGCTTGAACGCGGTGCATCACTGGTTGTCATGAGCCATCTGGGACGCCCCAAGGGAGAAAAAAAACCGGAATTCAGTCTTTCTCAGTTGAAAGATCATCTGGTGGACATCACGAAAACCGAAGTCATCATGGCTCCGGATGTCATCGGCCCCGAAGTCGAGTCACTTGCTGAAGGGTTGAAAGCCGGACAGATTCTACTTCTGGAGAATACACGGTACTACCTGGAAGAAACCGATAACGATCCCCAATTCAGTGCTGAATTGGCCAGGCTCGGCGATCTTTACGTCAACGACGCATTCGGCGCTGCACATCGAGCTCATGCCTCCACCGTTGGCATTGCCGGGCTGCTGCCTTCAGCAGCCGGACTGCTCATGGAAAAAGAGTGTGCCTTTTTCGATAAAGTCCTTGAGAACCCCGAGAAGCCGTTTGTGGCTATAATCGGAGGCGCAAAGGTTTCTTCGAAGATTGCCGTCCTGGATTCTCTTCTGGATAAGGCCGATGCATTTGTTATTGCCGGCGGCATGGCTTATACATTCCTGAAAGTTCAGGGACACAGTATCGGCAATTCCCTTGTCGAGGATGAATTCGCCGAAACTGCCGGTACTTTCATGGCCAATGCCGAAAAACGGGGGGTGAAGGTTCTACTTCCCCTCGATCATGTTGTGGCAGATTCGTTCAGTGACTCCGCCGTTCCCGAGAGTATCGATGACGTGAATGTTCCCGACGGTAAAGTGGCTATGGATATCGGTCCTAAAACGATTGCCGCTGTCGGAGAACTGCTTTCAGACGCCAAAACTGTCGTATGGAACGGTCCTATGGGCGTTTTTGAGTTCGATGCATTTGCCAGGGGTACGCTTGATGTCGCCCGGTGGGTAGCGGACTGCAAGGGAACCACGGTCGTCGGCGGCGGGGATTCCGTCGCAGCTGTCAATAAATTCAATCTTGCTGATAAAATCGATCACGTCTCAACCGGTGGCGGTGCTTCCCTCGAGTATCTTGAAGGGAAGGCCTTGCCCGGCGTTGAGGCCCTTAAGGAGTAGAATATGTCACGTACTTATCTTATCGCTGGAAACTGGAAAATGAACAAAACCCCGAGGGAGGCGGCCGCGTTGGCCGAGGCCGTGAAGGGCATGAAAAAAGGGCCGGCTACGCGCAAGATGATCGCGCCTTCATTCGTCTGCATCCCGGCAGTTGCTGATATTCTCAAAGGATCTGATGTCACCCTGGCTGCGCAGAACATGGCTTCCGTTGAATCAGGCGCTCATACCGGAGAAACTTCGGTGTTGATGCTCAAGGAACTGGGTGTGGAGTCCGTGATTCTGGGACATAGTGAAAGGCGTCATGTTTACGGCGAAACCGATGCAATCATCAACGACAAGGTGAAACTGGCTCTTGCCCACGGACTCGAAGTCATCCTTTGCATCGGCGAAACCCTCGAAGAGAGGGAGGCCGGCAGGGTTGAAGATGTGTGTTTCGGTCAGCTCGAAGGTGGCCTGTCCGGTGTCGGCAGCGACGATATGAAGAACATCGCCATAGCGTATGAACCGGTCTGGGCCATCGGTACCGGCAAAACCGCCACTCCTGCAGATGCGCAGGCCGTTCATCAGGCTTGTCGAGGCAAGATTGCCGGGCTATACTCTGCGTCGGTCGCCGATTCCGTCGTCATTCAATATGGTGGATCCGTCAAACCCGGCAATGCAGCCGAATTGATGGCCCAGAACGATATAGACGGCGCATTGGTTGGCGGGGCGTCACTTGACGCCGATTCTTTCGCGGGCATCGTCGCTTTCGACGGCTGATTCTCGATCGAACACAGGGAATGTAAGTCATTTCATTCCCAACTGGAGACAATTTTGGGTATTATTGGAACACTTTTTCTCGTTATATTCGCCATAGCGGCGGTGTTGATTATCGTTTTGGTCATGCTGCAGGATGAACAGGGTGAGGGCTTCGGCGGTCTGTTCGGCGGCGGTGGAGGGGCAACCCCTTTCGGAGCCACCGGCGGAAGCGTCCTTGCCAAGGCCACATCCATACTCGGTGTGCTTTTCATTGTATCTTCACTGGCTGTCGCAATGGCTTATAAATCCGGTGAAACCGACAATGTCATTGGTGAGTCGAGGCAATCAGCCGGAACCGGTCAGGATTGGTTCCTGGATGAACCTCTTGAAAACGCTGAATAGCCGTCACAATTAAAGGAGAAAACACTGAGAGTCGCCGTTGTTCATTGCGATACGAACAGATCAATAGTCTTCTCTGATGTCGTACGGGCCCTGGTCAGAGGTATCGAACGCCAGGGACACGACGTGACTGTGGTGAATGCTCTGACTGATGGAGGGAAGACTCTGACTCCCTACGCCTATATAGCCATCGGAGCATCGTCACCTTCTTCTTTCGCCAAAGCCATACCCGATGCATTGGGTGCTTTCCTCCGATCCGCAGGCCATGTATCCGGTAAGCGATGTTACGCTTTCATCGGAAATAAAGGGCTGAGAAAGGGCAAGGTGCTCGCATCGCTGATGAAGACGATGGAATCGGAAGGTATGTATCTTAAGAGATCCGACATTCTCACCAATGCCGCCGAAGCCGAAGCAGTCGGATCAAAACTGCATATCGAAAAATCCGTCACTTGATCTGACGATTTTCTTCCATCGGGATACACTGTCCCCTGATATGAGGTTCAACATGAGGAAGAGTATTTTATTCATCACACTTGTTTTTTTCGCTGCCGTTTCTCTGGCCGCTCAGGATATGGCCGTCGCAACTGTCAGACTGGAAAAAACCGAGCCGATTTCAAATCGCCAGCTGGATCAGACCATTCAGGCCATAGAGCAGCAGCAGGGACGTACACTAAACGATACTGAAAGGAAGGAAGTGCTGGATCAGCTTATTGATCAGGTACTGATTATCCAGGCCGCTGAAGCCGATCGCAACATCATCGTTACCGATGAGGAAGTTGAACAGGCCAGCATGAGACTGTTGTCACAACAGCTGCAGTCCATGGGAGCCATACCTCCGGGAGCAGTCCTCACCGACAAAATTCAATACAGGCAAGTCGTTGAACAACAGGGTGTCAGCATTCAGGAGTATGAGAAAACCGTCAGGAATCAACTTCTTGCCGAGAAATACATCACTTCAAGTGATCAGGCATCATTTCAGGCAATCGGTCCGGCAACGGAGGCTGAACTGAACGCAGAATATCAGCGACGCGTTTCAGAATTCGTTGTATCCGACTCAGTCTGGTTCAATCAAATCTTCTTTAATACCAGCAACTCTACGCCGGCCGAGGTCAGGGCCAAGAATGAGAAAGCCAGGGAAGTTTACCGGCGCCTGATGAATTCTCCCGCCACTTTTGCGGAACTCGTTGCTTCCGAGTCGGAGGACGATGTTTCCAAAGCCCGGGGTGGTCTGATCGGCCCCGTCATGAAAGGCGATTTTGTTGCCGAGCAGCTCTACGGAGCTGATTTCATGAACAAGGTTTTTACAATTGATGTTGGAAAGGTCAGCGATGTCCTGAAGTCGAATGTCGGATACCATATAGTACAGATTACCGAAAAAAAGGCGGCGCAGCTTTTACCGAAGGAAGATACCGAGGTTCGGTCATATCTTGAGCAGATAATCTACGCAGGCAAATATCAGCAAAAGTTCGATGAGGTTACCAGGACGGCCATTGCCGAGTTGAGAGGTCGTTCCACCATCAATTACTTCGGGGATTACCGCTAAACACAATGGGTTCGCGCCGTCATGCACGAATTGCCGCTTTCCAGGCGCTTTACGCATGGGAAGAATCCCATACTGACATGGAAGAACTGCTCGGATTCACTTGGCTGGACAGAAAGCCTGATGAACAGGCCCTGATTTTCGCATCATTGATAATCGGTGGTACCCTGGAGAACATCGAAGACATCGATGATCAAATACGGCTCCATCTGAAAAGGTGGAGTTTTGAACGCCTGTCCAGAGTTGATCTGTCCATTCTCAGAACAAGTACCTATGCCCTGTTGTATCAGAAGGATATTCCGTATTCGGTTACCATCGATGAGGCCGTGGAGATTGCAAAAAAGTTCGGATCTCCTGAATCCTACCGTTTCGTGAACGGTGTTCTTGACGGTATCCGTAAAGCAACTCTATCCTAATACATATGAATGACGGTAGAGGCGGCCGTGTACTTACGATATTAGCGGCTGTTCTGATGCTGGTGGCTCTCGCCGTAAGCCTTGGGATAATTCTCCTTAGAATTCCTGAAAACCGTAAATTCGACGAATCGATCCTTTCCGTTGAATTCGCACGCTCCGACGGATCGCAGATTCTTCTGAAACGTGAACTTCTCAGGGCTTCCAGACATGCCGTTTCAGCGTCCAACTGGCGCCGTATATTGGCCATTTCCGCAGATTCTATTCCCGGAAACCCATCTTCCGGTGACTATAAATTATTCACGGTACTGGCAGGTCGTGCTTCATCTTCCGTACCTGGTGATAATGAATTCTCAGCATATTGGATCTGGGGGTTGCTCCGAAGCGGCGACACGGCGAAAGCGGCACGGCATATCGGTTCGATTGACGGAGATGAATGGTCATCTCTCAGGGCTGAAATCAAACTGAAAACGGCCGTAGGTGATTCCGAAGAAGATATTAATATGTTCCTGAGCGGGATTGAGGAGCGGCCGGATCCGGAATTTCTGGCTCATGCCGCCATGATGACTGAATCAGCCGAGCTGACATTTGATGCTGCTCTTCTATACATGCTGAACGGCAAACCCGGGAAAGCATATGAGATGGCCGATATCCTGATGCGTAACGAGAGGCGATGGGCGGATCCGGGTAATTTCGCCAGAAGGGGAGTCGCTGCTGCTCTGGCGGGAATAGCCCATGACGCGGGCTATAAGGATGAAGCCATCAAGTGGCTGACAATACGGCTTGATGATACACGTCGCCGCAGAGCCTCTTCCTGGGAAAGTCTTCAGATTCTCGGTGACCTGTACTGGGAGCAGTATCTTCTTCAGGGGAATATGAAGTACCGCGATTACGCTGGTGAGACCTGGAATGAAGCCGTGGACATAATTCGTACTGCAGATAATGATTTCGTATTACCTGATGATTCCTGGCGCCTGTGGGTGAATCTGGCAGTTCTGGAGAATTCGGCCGGAAACTATCGGTTATCGAAAGAGATCCTTAATGATGCCCTTGTCTTGTTTCCTGATAGAGATGAAGTGAAAGCGGCCTGGGCCAGAGAGTATTGGGAGGCTGAACCGGCACTGGCAAGGCGCCTGATCCGCTCAGCCATGTCAGGGACAAGCGATCCGGTTCTGGGGATAACGGTAATGAAAGTTGATCCCGAAGCCGTGACTCCAAGATTGTATGAATCTCGTCTTTGGGAATTATTTGAAACCGTCACATCCGGCGACGGTATTGTACAGAGTGCGGACGGGCGGATATTGACGACATTTCTTCTCGATTATATGGCTTCACGGAAGAACCTGACTTCCGTGGACGTCGCCATAGATCGATATCTTAAAACATACCCCGACGACAAATGGATTCTTTCTTGGAGGCTGGCGGCAGATGCGGCACGTGGTATGGCGCTGATTGATCTTGTCGCTCCTGCCGCAGGTGAAAATTCGCCCTATGAAGATTTCAGAATTATGGCAAGGGCGGAAAACAGTTGGCGGGCCCTTCATGACTCCGCTTTATATGCCATGCTGGCATCGGACGAGATTAAAAAACTTTCAAGACTTTTTCCGGAAACCGCTGCCAGGGCAGATCCGGATATTCTTGAAGCGACAATACTGGAAACCCTGAAACCCTATACGTACCTGTCTCATATATCAGGGACGCCCCTGGAAGATCGGATCAATAATCTGCTGAAGAGCCGGGAAGATTTGTCTGATTTCGGTAAGAATCTGAAATCATCAGGGAAACGGGGGTTGAGCGCCCGATCCCGGGCGGCCGCAGTTTTAAATGAGTCATATTCGTCACTTCTGGTAAATGCTCTGGAAGATCTGTCACTTGCAGGGACTTCGGCTGAAAACCTGACTGCCGACGATCGTGCAGCTCTGATATACCTTGAAGCCATTATCCTGAAAAAAAGCGGACGGCTTGAAGATTCAGTCAATCGGGCCCGGGCGGCAGTTGAAATTGTCCCGGATCATGCAGGTGCCCGGGAATTCCTGTTGAATGAGGTTACTTCGTGATTACAATAAAGAACAGCATACAGCAGGACGGAATCCGTCGTTCAGCTCTATTGCTGTCGGCGGTTTTCTCCCGTATCAGTACACTTATCGAACCCGGAATCAGCACTATTGATATTGATCGGATTGTTGAAGAAACCATCAAATCCGGAGGCGGTATTCCCGCGTTTCTTGGATATGGCGGTTTCCCGGCCTCAGTCTGCACTTCGGTGAACGATCAGGTTATTCACGGCATACCGAATGAGCGTCCGTTAACCGAAGGTGATATCGTCGGTTGTGACATCGGTATCATACTAGACGGTTATTACAGTGATTGCTGTAAAACCTTCGCTGTTGGTGAGATTGCTTCCGATACGCAAAAACTTCTTGATGTCACAAAAAAATCATTGGATGCTGCCGTGATAGTATGCCGACCCGGTGGAAGAGTGAAGGATATCGGTAAGGCGGTTACGGAAACGATTGAACCGTACGGCTACGGTATTGTTTACAGTTACTGCGGTCATGGAGTTGGTATATCTCTCCATGAGGACCCCCAGATTCCGAATTATTATCCCTCAAAAGGACTTAATCCCCGTCTGAGACCCGGCATGGTTCTTGCCATAGAGCCCATGATCAACGCGGGTACAGCGGATGTACAGGTTTTGGATGACGGCTGGACTGTCATTACGGCCGATGGATCCCTGAGCGCTCATTTCGAGCATAGCGTTCTTATTACCGATAATGGTGCGGAAGTCCTCACCTCCTGGGGCGGCTGATGTTGAAGAGAAAGGTTTTTCCCATTCTTGTCGGATTGTTGATCGGATGTCTTGCAGGGTATGCGGCAATAGTTACCGTTGCCTGGCTCAATCCCCCGATGCTGCCGGTGCAGGAGGCCAGGGCCGAAGTCCCGGATCGTTCACTTTATGCACCCGTCGAAGACGTTCAGGAAGCTTTCAGAGTTGTCAGTGCAGAAATTCTCCCCACCATCGTGGAGGTGTCGGTGAAGACTGAAGGTCTCCTCGAGCAAACGGATGACAAGGAACTTCCATGGAATGAATTCTTCCAGAATCCCCTGGATGATAGCGAGGGGCCCCGATATTATCAAAGCCAGGGATTGGGAAGCGGAATCATTATCGAGAGACAGGGTATCGTCTATTTCGTCATTACCAACGCCCATGTCGTCGGTAGTGCCGAAGAAATCTTTGTAGAACTCAACGACGGCAGTTCCATAGCTGCCGAACTCGTCGGCATAGACGAGAGGAAGGATCTGGCCCTTCTGAAGTTCTCCTACCCGGACAGTGCACTGCCTGTAATCCGCATCGGTGATTCCGACAAACTCTATGTCGGAGACTGGGTGCTGGCATTCGGCAGTCCCTTCGGTTATGAACATTCAGTCAGTTTTGGAATCGTCAGTGCTCTGGGCCGAAAGGACGGGCCGGGGGACAATATCAATGATTTCATTCAAACCGACGCTTCCATAAACCAGGGTAATTCCGGAGGCGCCCTGGTGAATATCCGTGGTGAACTGGTCGGGGTCAATACCTTCATCACCACACCCAACAGCGGCAGTATCGGCCTTGGATTCGCTATTCCCGTGAACAATATAATTACATCTTTCCGACAGCTCATCGATACAGGTGAAGTGAATTACGGGTGGCTGGGAGTCAGCCTCGGCACAGTCGGCAAGGAAGCGGCGGAGTCTCTTGGCTACGGATTGAAGGAAGGAATCATGATTTATCAGGTTTTCGAAGGTTCACCGGCGCATCTGGCCGGATTACGCCCCGGAGACCTCATCACAGCCCTTGATGGAATACCCATGAACGATACCGAACGTCTGATATACAGAATCGGCGATAAGGCGCCGGGAGATACCGTCCTGTTCACCATAAACCGCCTTGGAGAGCCTTACACAATAGAAGCTCCCATAGGTGTCCGGGAAGACGAAGAGGCCGTCAGGGCCCTTCACGGGCGTGCCATGCCCGGATTCGTCGCCGCACCGTTAATCCCCGACCTGAGAGCCGCCATGAATCTGCCGGATGATATAAACGGCATTCCGGTTGCCGAAGTTTATCCCCGTACTCCGGCTCAGGCTGTGGATCTCAGACCGGGTGATATCATCACAGCCGTCAACGGCAGAACAATCGTTTCACTGAAAGATCTGTACCTGGCCATTGGTCAGTTGGATTCCAAAGCGCCTGTATATACCGTTTATAGAAATGGAGAAACACTCAAGCTTGAAAATACTATCGGAGAAACCCCGTGAGTAAGGAATTCCTGCCCTATAACATGGTGCGCAATGACGCCCTGAAGCTTGCCAAACGTATCTTCGATGACGGTTTCATGCCCGATATCATTTACGTTCCTCTGCGTGGCGGTGCATACATGGGGAATGTTTTCAGTGAGTTTTTCAAGCTGGTCAATACAAAAGACCGGCCGGTGTTTTATGCCGCCGTGGTGGCGCGCTCCTATACAGATATTCATAAGAGCGGCCGGGTCCGAATCGACGGCTGGACCTACAATCCCGAATACCTGCGCAGCGGAGACAAAGTGCTTTTCGTCGATGATATTTTCGACACCGGCAGAACCATCAATCATCTGGTGGAATGCATCCTGGACAAGGGACTTCCGAGAGAAGATGTGAAAATCGCCGTCCATGACTACAAAATCGCAGCCTACAGGGAGCAACTCCCCATCAAGCCGGATTACTGGTGGCGTAAAATGGAAGTGGAGAAACCTGAAGATGATACCTGGATTCACTACATGAGCCACGAGCTCGAAGGGCTCACCGATCCCGAGATTGATGAGCACTATCTTTCCGCGGATCCGGATCTGGCAGATGTTTTCGATCTCATCAGGAGAAGCCGGGGTAAATGACCTCTGGCGACGTTCGGCAGCATGCATGATCACTACCGGAAAGTCATTTCAAAGTGCGGCGAACAGGAAAAGACGCAGGATTATTCCCTGGTCCAGCTGGGTTTGACCGTACTCATATCAATTTTCCAGATGCCGAAATTTCTTGTTGATGCATAAAGGTCGTCACCGTTTTCCGGTATGCTCATGCCGATAATCGTTGCCAGGGACAAATCACTGACGCTGTAATTCGTGTTGAGGGCAAAAGAATAATTATCCCAGTTGGTCGTAACCGACCAGGTGGAAGGGTCGGTAGCTGTTATATCGATTTCATTATACCCGGATGCAATATGAGAAGTGCTCCCGTCGATGTAGCTGCTGGTACCGGCCAGAACCAGGCGTTTTGAATCGCCTTGCCCTGCGGCCTTTTCCGATACATCGATGAAGTTCGTCGTCAGGAATTCGGTGGTTGTTCCGCTCAATCTACTCCAAGTGATGCCATCGGAACTTGCGAACATCGGTAATGTACCCCCATCCAGGGATGTCGCGGACATGATAAAGGCACCTTGGTTTGCATCCCAAGTCCGCGGCAGCCAGGTTATTCCAGTTGTTGAAACATATGTATAGATTCCTGGACCTTCGAATATACTACCATCGGAAATGAGATCAGGGTTGACGACAGTGTCTCCTTTGCCGTCCAGAAGAATCCCGGTGGTTTGGCCGAACATGTTGTTAGTTGCGGTTATACGGATATCTGCATCAACTCCGGCTCCGCTGACACTATCGGCGACACCGGTGACATAACGTGTGCCGTTCGTTTTATCGAGTTCGTCATCGTTCAGTGTAATATTAACATCACTCCATGAACTTGCTGAGTTAGGTGTATCAAATCTATATATCGAGGAACCGTCGAATCCGTTGTCTTCGGAATCAATAGACCCGTAAGTTCCGGTATGATCCATAACATTGACATAAACTGCACCCAGAGGATCCGGGCAGAATAAACGGATGGTCTGGTAGCCGGCGGAGTTCGAAGTCCAAATCTGATCAGAAAAATATGCATAAGTGGCTGTAGTTCCATCGAAACTGTCAAGTGTATGAATTGCAACTTTATAGTTATCACCATTCACGTCATACAGGGCAAGATAAATCTTCTGATCGGTAACAGCCATAGACTGAACACCATCCCAGGAAATCCCGCCTGAGTTCAGGGGTATAGGCTTCCATAAACTGTTGGTTACATGATTTTTCGCCCAGATCCCCGGACCTGATGCAAAGAAATAGTAATTGTCAGTAGGAAGCCCGGGGCTGATATGCGCAACAGGCCGCGCGCTGATTCCTTCGGGAAGCAATCCTTCGTCAATTTTCTCGGATACCGCTACGACAGCAAAAATGCCGACTCCGGTACAGCTTCCCGATATAAGCAGTACGGCGAGAGCGAGAACAATCCCGATTCGGCCAATTATTCGTTTCTTCATCAGAAGTGGTACTCCGCGGTAAGGGTGATGTCCATGAAATTTGCGATGGAATTGAATCGCTCATCAGTTGAGTTAAGCTGGGGAACAAACCAGTAGGTGAAATCCATTCCGAACGACCATTCGACATTCCAGTCGAAATAGACACCGAATCCGGGCCGGATCAGGGGGTCGACCACAAATTGTTCTTTCCATGAGGTCATGTTAATTCCCAGGGCGAGATGCAAGGGGATGGTCATGCGGCTGAAAGGATGGAACTCGTAGGAACCTTTAACAGTGATGGGGATCATATACAGTAAGTTCCGATTTATGTCCCATTTGAAAGTTCCGCCGAGCTGCAGTCCTACCTTAATGTTGGGAGACAGGTATACGCCGAAGGCCAGAGTCCCCATGCCGCCGACGGAAAGCTGAGTATCGACGACTCCCGCGGAGTCTCCGGTGGCGGAATTGTCATTCAACAGTACCGTGAACAATGGAATGATAACACCAGCGGATATGGCGAAGTATTTATCACCCAGAGACCTCTGGTTGGTTCTGCTCTGAGGCGTGAACGGGTCATCTTCCGGAGGCTCTTCCTGGGCGCCGAGGAATCCAAAGTTCAGTAACAGCAGGGAAATGACTATGAGGGAAAGCTTTCTCAGCAACTGCGGTCCTCTTTATTGAAAATACCTGCGAATCCTACCATGACATCTCGAACATCATCAATATATTCACAAACCGGCCGGATTTCAGTATTGTCATAAACATGAGTGCTCGAATTATTAATGGTAAAGCCATTGCTTCCAATCTTCGTGAACAGCTGACTGAAGACGTTAAAAAACTCATCACAGATGGTATTCGTCCCGGTCTGGCTGTCGTACTTGTTGGTGAGGATCCGGCCAGCATATCTTACGTAAGCGCAAAAGAACGTGATTGCGAGAAAGTGGGAATTTATTCCCGGGATATCCGTCTTTCTCCGGAAATCTCTCAGGATAAGCTTTTAAAGCTTATAGAAGAGCTGAACGCCGATCCTGACATTCACGGGATTCTGGTGCAGCTGCCGCTGCCCGAGGGTCTGAACGAAGAAACAGTCATCAGTGCTATTTCGCCTGATAAGGATGTCGACGGATTTCATCCGGTCAGTATCGGCAGGCTGGTGCTCAATCTGGACGGGTTCATCCCCTGTACGCCCCATGGTGTTATCAAGATGCTTGAGGCGGCTGATGTGACGATTGAAGGTTCCGATGTTGTGATTGTCGGGCGAAGCCGTATCGTCGGTGCTCCCCTGGCCAACCTGTTGTTCAGAAAGGCCCCGGGGGGGAATGCCACGGTTACCGTCTGCCATACCCGGACTCGGGATTTGGCGGAAAAAGTCAGGCAGGCCGATATCGTCATTGCCGCTGCGGGCCGTCCGGGTACCGTGACGGCGGATATGGTGAAAGAGGGTGCTGTCGTCATTGACGTCGGAGTGAACCGGGTTGAAGATGCATCTAGACAGCGGGGGTATCGGCTTGTCGGGGATGTGGATTTTGATTCCGTCAAAGAGGTTGCCGGCGCCATTTCCCCTGTTCCGGGGGGTGTCGGTCCACTGACCCGGGCTATGCTGCTCTGGAACACCGTGATTTCAGCAAGGAACGCCGGTTCAAAGCTCGCATAATTGCCGATATAATAAATTAGGGAGGCTGTCATGCCCGTTAAATTGATTGCATTTATCCTGACCCTGCTCATCATAGTCTCATTCATCGGTTTCAACCTCGATAACAGTTCCGATATCCGTATATGGTTCGGGGAAAACGGGCTTCTAACCGATGTGCCGATTTTTGTGAGCTTTTTTGTGATGTATCTCATCGGTGTATTATCGGTCGTCCCTTTTATCGTAGGCTGGAAACGCAAAAAGAAGACGGGTGAGAAGAGGGATGATTCCGAAATGGAAGATTCAACTGAAACCGATAAGAAGAATATCCGCGTCCTGGGTGCGCGTATACGTCGGAAGAAAGAAGCGGAATTGGCCGAATCCGGAAATGCCGAAGATTCCAACAGCGATGAAAGGGCA
>DAOVYP010000311.1 GCA_030635565.1 Spirochaeta sp.
AGAATGGATCTGGAGCCCCTCAGGCACTACACAGTCGACTGATACCGGCCATTCCTCTCATATACTTCCTTTCTTAACGTATTTACCTCCGTATCTCCCGGTTGAATTGCAAGGCCTCCAATATCAGGCGTTCATAGGAAGATTTTTTATCTTGACACAAACAATAAGCTGTCAAAATAACGAAATAATCATAAAACATTGCTGAATTTCGGCATGAATGTTGAAAATAAGCGGATAACACCTAGTATTCGCATACTAGTGATTAGATACCATAACAAGAAAACTACGAATTTATTCGAAATATAATGAATTTAATTGATAAGAGAGACAAATTTAACCTTGCGTTTTCGTGACACAAGGCTTATTTTGTCAAAAACAAGTCCGATAAAGGAGGCCTCGATGAACCGGGGCATACCCATAATAGATAAGGAAAGATGCAAGGGCTGCGGCCTCTGCATCGCCAATTGTCCCAAGGACATCCTGGCGAAAACAACAGACCTCAATGACCAGGGTGCTTATTACACCGTCTGTACCGATGAATCCCTTTGTATCGCCTGCGGCAACTGCGCCGTTATGTGTCCGGATGCCGCAATTGAGATTGACAAACTGCTGGAGGCCGTCTGATGTCAAAAACCTTACTTATGAAAGGCAACGAAGCACTGGCCGAAGCGGCGATTATAGCCGGGTGCCGGCACTATTTCGCCTATCCCATTACGCCCCAGAACGAGATTCCCGCTTATCTGTCCCGGCGCATGCCGGAAGTCGGAGGAACCTTCCTCCAGGCCGAAAGTGAGCTTGCGGCAATCAGCATGGTATTGGGAGCCGCCGCCGGTGGTGTGAGGACCATGACCAGCAGCTCTTCCCCCGGTATGGCTCTCAAGCAGGAAGGCATTTCATATATCGCGGGATCCGAACTGCCATGTGTCCTGGTTAACGTTATGCGCGGCGGACCCGGACTGGGTGCCATCGCCGGGGCCCAGGGGGATTACTTCCAGGCTACCCGGGGCGGAGGAAACGGGGATTACCGGACCATCGTCCTTGCTCCGGGCAGTGCTCAGGAGCTGGCGGACTTCACTATTGACGCATTCGACCTGGCCGATGAGTACCGGATACCTGTTTTAATTCTTGCCGACGGCTACATCGGACAGATGTCCGAACCGGTTGTATTACCGGAACCCACGGGTAAAACATTCAAGAAACCCTGGGCGCTCACCGGTGCCAAGGGCCGGAGTAAAAACATTATCGCCTCAATGAAGCTCATCCCCGACACGGCTCTTGAGGAGCATAATCTGCATCTGCAGGAGAAATACGACCTGATAAGCGAGAATGTCAGACGCATCGAAACCTACCATACCGACGATGCTGAATGGCTCATCGTTGCTTACGGCACAGCAGCCCGTATTGCCAGGAAGGCTGTGGATCGGCTCCGGGCCGAAGGCGTGAAAGCCGGTTTGTTCCGCCCTCTATCTCTCTGGCCCTTCCCGGACAGAGAACTGTATGAGCTGGCGAGAAACGCCGGTAAGGTACTTACCGTGGAGATGAGTCTCGGCCAGTTGGTGGAGGATGTGAAACTGTCGGTGAACGGGGCGGTGGAAGTCGATCTTTACGGCCGGGCCGGCGGCGCCGTACCCGCCCTGGACGACATAATTGAAAGGATAAAAAGTTATGAGCGCGAAAACCATACCCATGTACAAGCGTCCTGAGGGACTCACCGACGTACGGACCCATTACTGCGCCGGCTGCGGCCACGGGATTGTACATAAACTCATCGCCGAGGCTCTTGAAGAGCTGGAGGTTCTGGACCGGACCATTCTGATTGCACCGGTAGGATGCGCGGTTCTGGCTTATAATTACATCGAAGTCGATGGTCTCGAAGCCGCCCACGGCCGGGCCCCGGCGGTGGCCACCGGGCTCAAGCGGGCCCTCCCGGACAGGATGGTGATATCCTATCAGGGAGACGGTGACCTGCTGGCCATCGGTACCGGGGAAACGATCCATGCCGCCAACAGGGGTGAAGACATCACCGTCATCTTCGTCAACAATGCTGTCTACGGCATGACCGGCGGACAGATGGCACCCACCACCCTGGAAGGTCAGAAAACCCTCACCAGCCCCTATGGCAGAAATCCGGCCGATGTCGGTTTCCCCATCCGGGCTTGCGAGGTTCTGGATACCCTGGAATCTCCGGTCTATATCGAGCGTACTTCGGTTCACAATCCCGCCTCGGTAAGAAAGACGAAGAAAGCCATTCTCAAGGCCCTGAAGTATCAGAAAGATGGGCTGGGATATTCATTCGTGGAAATTCTTTCCATGTGCCCCACCAATTGGGGGGTGGAACCGGTTACCGGGGCCGAATGGGTGAAAGACGCCATGATGCCCTGGTTTACCCTGAAGAAATTCCGGGACCGTCCGGAAGAGAAGAAAGAAGAGAAACAGGCCTCATGACCGAAGAACTCATCATCGCCGGGTTCGGCGGGCAGGGCGTTCTGCTCACCGGCAGGCTGCTATGTGTCGCGGCTATGCGGCTGGGGAAGCAGGTGTCCCATATTCCCTCGTACGGTGCTGAAATGCGTGGCGGAACGGCCAATTGCTCGGTGGTAATCAGTGATGAAGATATCGCATCACCGGTAATCGAACGTCCGAGTATCGTCATCGCCCTGAACGGGCCTTCGGTGGCAAAATTTGAGCCCCGGTTACGCCCGGGAGGCCTGTTGATCTGGAATTCCTCACTGGTGAAACAGGCTCCAACACGGTCTGACCTGGTTCTGGTTTCTCTGGACGCCGCCGATCGCTCGCTGTCCGAAGGTACTGAAAGAGCCGCGAATATGGCTGCCATCGGGGCGCTTTTGAAGCTCAAGCCTGATATTGTCCCCATGGAAGCCGTGGAAGCGGCACTGGACGAGGTGATATCCGCCCGGAACCGGAAGCACAACCCGGTGAACCTCCGTATCCTTCATGCCGGATATGAGATAACAAAAACAATCAACGCCGCGTAATATTTGACGGGTCGGCATCCGACAGGGCCCCGGCTTTCTCCAACATCCTGAACATCGACTCTTCCTGGGTGAATTCCTTCAGGTTCCCGACAGTAATCCAGCACAGTTCCGTCGACTCGTCGCTGAGAGTCAGCGGCAGAGCGGGATCCGCGAAAAAAAGGAAGCGGACGTCGTAGTGCTTGTGAGCAGTCTCGTCTTTACGGGCCGGGATGGGATGGATATCCAGGTCGAGAATCGAGTTCTTACTCAGGAATTCCGACAATCCGGTTTCTTCCTCCACTTCCCGCCGGGCAACAGCCTCGAGATACTCATCACCATCGGCATGCCCCCCCGGCTGCACCCAGATACCCAGTTTCCTGTGCTCCACCAGTAAAACTTGAGTTTTCAATTGATTCAGAATCAATGCTGATGCCGTGAAATGACCCGGACTGCAGGTCCTGAAAAAGGCATCGGGGAGAGATAAAAGTGAGCGGAAGAGGTCAACAAGAGGTGTTTCCTCGGGATAACGTCTCTGATAATCATCAAGATTGTTTCGGAAATCGGCGGACATAACCGGCATTGTAGAGGAAAAGGACGAATATAATCCATTTTTTTGAGATTCACTTGTGTTTAAATCCTGACTGTTTAAGGATGATATAATAACTATTGGAGGTTTCAATGAAACTGATAATCAATCACCAGGAGAGCAATTCCCGGGGACAGCTGCTGCTGCGTACTTTTTTCGGATGGATCTACATCCTCATCCCTCATGCTTTTTTGCTGTTTTTCGTGTCTATCTGGTACGGCATCCTCGACTTCGTCAAATTCTGGGTGGTGCTTTTTACCGGGCACATCCCCGAGAGTACCTATGAGTTCCAGAAAAAATTCTGGCAGTGGGAGGTTCGCC
>DAOVYP010000365.1 GCA_030635565.1 Spirochaeta sp.
ATCCCCATGGGATCCGGCTTCATCAGCAGCTTGGCGTACTGGGCACGCTTGTAGACCCGGGGATCATCTAAAATTATTCCTCTTCCCAGAACACCTCAATCTCTTCAACACCTGCACGTGTCGTACCACCGCTACCATAGGTCTCCGAAATTCTTTCAGCGAGTTCCGGATGCAAGTCGTTCAGACTTCCTATGGCTTCATCGGCACCGGAGAAATCATCCATACCGAACCGGGCCTGAGCCAATCCGGCCAATGCCGGTATGGATCTTGCATCACGTAATAGGGCAGATTCAAAATAGCGAGCCGATTCATCGAACTGCTCCATCAGCAGGTAAATATTACCAACATTCACCATTGCCGGACCATAAGGAGGTCGGGCTTCGGCAACGGGCTTGAGTTGCTCCAAAGCCAATTCGTACAATCCATATCGGGCATACAGCGTTCCCAGGCGATTCAGATCCCGCGGTGCTCCGCCGGAATTCTGTATCCGATTTTTGAGTTCCGTTACCTTGGGATCAAGTTCCCTTGATAGGAAACGAATAATTTCTTTCCCATAAATATCCTCCAACTGTTCCCGGTTTTTAATTTCACCCGCTGAATCGGAACTACCGATTCCTATTGGCTCATAGATTTCCCAGGCTTCCTGAACCGATATGAAACCTGCTTCAAAACGTTGATTGTACTGATTCCATTCATTAACACCTTTTTGCCAGGCCGGCAGGAACCCTTCCTGAACCATCGTAATTTCAACTGGAAGCCAGGCATCATTATTCCATTGAATCAGTTCTTCTGGATTCCGAAAGACCTTCAATGCTTCTTCGTAATCCAGACCGGAATGGAAAGCTACGAAAATGTGCCCCGGTATCGTAATGAAGGCCGATTCCACGCCAACAGCCTCCAGGAGAGCACTGTAGAGTATGGAAAGATCGTCGCAATCACCACCCAGGTTCTGAAGGGTCTGTTGTGGAAATTGAAGATAATCGACTGCTCCCACCTCCGCTGAAGTCTTGGCATAAGGCGTAGTCGGATCAATGACATAACTGACCCCCTGAAGCTTCAGGGCCTCAAGCATGGCCAAGGCAACACCAAAATGCCAATGCATCCGTCTCACATCGTGATTCCTGACGACACCAGCCACCGTAGTGGCAAATCGTTGGATGGCTGGATCCTTTGCCGTCACAAAAGCCGCGGCCCGCGCATCGTCATCCCAGGCCATGGCGTTTCGGTCCAATATCCTCAGATCGATTTTTTCCTCAACCGAAATTTTTTCATCCAGGTAATGATACTCGACAGCTACCAGAGCATTTGCCCACCGGGCTTCGGTTACGTCGAGAATCGATGATTCGAATCGAGCCTTCAGGGAAACATCGATGGATGCCCCGACTTCCAGCTCCCCTATTCTCAGAGTCACCACAGGATTACTCATAAACTCAGGAACGAATATAGAAACGATAACGTCGTGAATTTCACCTTTTTCGTCATTCGTGAGGTTAATCGAACCGAAGGGATTATCGCTATACCATGAATATTGGACTGGAAAGATATCATCCAGAATAACTTCCCCGAATCGGAACATGGGAACATGACTTCCTCCGAAGGCAAATCGAGCTCCGGCAAAGACCTCAAGGCCGTGATAGAACGTTGATATGCTGCCGTTTATCCTGGTCATCAGATAATTATATCCAAGACCCAGACGAAGGGAGACGTTCCGGTTCAATACATACCCACCGGAAAATTGCACTCCAAACATTGGATTGATATCTGTCCCCGTGGAAGCGAAAGCCAGAAAGGCTCCGCCTTTCATATTCACATCCAGGAAAAACCGTGTTCCAAGGGGTTGGAGATATCCCGCACCGGCAGCCAAAGTGATAACTGAAATATTTGTCGACGTAATGTTTGGAAGTCCTAAGTAGGCTATATCACCGAGAATCGAGAGCCTGGGAATCGAACGGAAACGATATCCGACAGTAAGACCGGCCACCATTCCGACATTATAAAGTTGTTCTTCGGTCCCGGTTACTTTTGGTCCGAAGGGAATCCCCGCACCGATTCTGGCATCCAGCTCGATCGCACCGGGAGATTGACCCATTAACGGGTTCGAGATAAAAAGTAAGAGGAAATATAAGAAGAAAAGTACTAAATACCTCGATCGGTGCCGTCCCGACATACACACCTCCATGATGAATTTGTGCGTAGAAGAGCAATGCTCCATTGGTGAACATTCTCTCACAATAAATGGACATAAACCAGAGCTTGCTCTATATTCATATTGTAAGACTCCGTTTATCCAGCTGTTCAGAAACGAATACACGGGAGCCTTCATGCAGGAGGTTCACATGATGCATCACTCATATCTCAAGCGATCAGGGATCATCTTGTCGGTCCTATTCCTCGGAACAATTTTCTTCAGTTGCGAGAGCAAATTACTGCCCGGCGTTATGGCCGAGGCTGTTGACCTGAATACACCATCATATATTTTAAACATCGAAATCGATGGAGAAGGGGATCTGACGGTTCCAGTGGAAAACACCGTTAAGAAGAATCAGGATATTCAGATCAATGCGATAGCCCGCAGTGAAAATCTATTCAGTCATTGGTCGGTTCTTGCAGGCAGTGGTGTCGTTTTTGGTGATTCGACTTCCAGTACTACAACTGTAACTCTGACATCCGGGGATGCGACCATTTGTGCCAATTTTATTCCGGAAGTTTATCTGCGGCTTAAATCGCCATTGGGTGGAGAAACTTACCAGCTCACCGATACCGGTGTGGAAATTCTTTGGGAATCTTTGAATCTAAGTGGCACCCTCTATGTTGACCTTTATCAAAACGGATCCTATGAAGTGCGCCTAGGCAATCCAAGTGTCAGTGCCGGCAGCTTGATATGGGATGTGAGCATTAGCGGCCGCCCGGCAGGAGAATATACGATCGGAATATCCCTTGCATCTGATCCAACCAATTACGCCGATTCGAGCGATTCCGCATTCTACCTCAGTAATCTATTGATAACGGCACCGTCTGGAGGTGCTTTCGGCATGGGAGGCAATTGTCCCATTACCTGGAGCACCGACATTACCGCAAGTACACTCAGAATAGATCTAATCAAGGATGGATCGGTAGATCGGAATCTCGCCACAGGTATTCCAGCATCAGCGAGTTCATGGGATTGGATTCCGGCATCTCCGATATCACCAGGAATCTACTCAGTACGGGTGACTCGGGAAGGTGGTGAGAATATCACATCACAGGGTTCGCCATTCGCATTGATAGATGGGATAACTGTAACCGTCCCGGACTCCTCTGATAAAACAGCGGGTTTTGAACTGCCGACAACGTG
>DAOVYP010000239.1 GCA_030635565.1 Spirochaeta sp.
AGAAAATACTTGGTCTTGCGAATATCAAGGAGGCCACACTCTTTCCCAGGGACCGTAAACGGGTTTCTCCATGATTACCGGCATATTTGACATCCCCAAACTATATTACTATTTTACTAATATATTAGAATCAGGAGTCAGATATGAAAGCCACCTGGAACGGGACTGTAATCGCGGAGAGTGATAAGACCATTATCGTGGAAAATAACCACTATTTCCCACCTGAAAGTGTGAAGGCCAATTTGCTTCAGGATTCGGAAACCCATACCACTTGCCCATGGAAGGGACTTGCTCATTACAAAGACATCGTATCGGACGGTGAAGTGAACAGCGATGCCGCCTGGTACTATCCCGAGCCCAGGGAAGCCGCAGAAAGGCTGGGAATCAAGAATTATCTGGCGTTCTGGAATGGTGTTGAGGTAAGTGAATGAGTTTTGTCTTCCGACCTCTGGCGCAGACTCAATTATGACTTTGCCCTGGTCAGGGATGTAATAATATCCGCATGAACCGGAAATTCCTGAATCAGCCGGTATCTGTCTGCCAGTTCATAATCCGAATAATCAAATCCCGGGGCGACGGAACATCCCACAAGGGCCCATCCGCCTTCATCCGGTACATGTGATGCGAACCAGGCTCCCGCCGGTGCCAGGGCCTGAGATTCATAACCCAGTTCCGCCGGTCCAATGACAAGAGACTTGCGCACTCCATCACGTTGGATAATTTCAATGTTCACCACATCCCCGGAATGGTGAAACCACATCTCATCAGACCGGATCCGGTGAAATGCGGAAAAATTCCCTGAAGTCATCAGAAAATAAATAGAAGTAGCATAAGGTCGCTCTCCATGATGACGAGGCAGGGAAGCGGATGAGATTGTATCATCGGAAACATAGGTCTGACGGAACCATCCGCCTTCGGGATGGGGTTCCAAACTCAGCTGCTGAATAATCACATTAACCACATCTTCTCTGTCTTTCAAAACTCAACCTGAATTAATACCTTTTCGATTTCCATTGCCAATACACGGCTGACTTCCCGGGCACCGGCAGTATTGAAATGCACTCCGTCATAGGTCCATCTGAGCCCCCGGCGTTCTGCGGCTTTGTCGTAGTCGTCATCTTCGATACGGCCGAAGGCTGTGGCCAGTTTCGACCAGGGATTCACCGGAAGGAAGCTGGATGGATAATGACGTGCCAGCGGTAGAGAAATTCTCAGATCCACAAACCGGCAATCAGGCGTCTTTTCCGCCATTGCGGAAATTAAATCTCCCAACTGAATCAACTTCCGGTTCAACCCCCTCGACGGATCTTCGCCGACAAATAGAGGCGGCAGTACGATGATATTTCGGGCATGTCGACGGAGAATCTCAAGAATGGAGCGGTAAATCCCGGCGAAGGAGTCCGGATTCCGGGTTGGAGGCTGTCGTATGGCGCTTTTCCATAATCCGTAACCGGGAACGAGATCGGCGAAAACATCATTGACACCGACCCATAATATTGCAATTTCGTATTGTTCCCGCATTTCCGGTACCGGATCGCCCTTCAGGCGTCTGAGAAGGCTGAGAGCCGTATCACCACCGCGGCCGCGATTGACCAGGCACAGTTCAGGCAGGGATTCCGACAGGAATGATGTGAAAGCGACACCCGGTTTACCTTCAATCAGACTGTCACCCCAGAGAAGAATTCTTGGGTTATCGGCGAAACGGGGGCTCACTGTGTTCACCAGAGCGGGGAGGGATAGACCCCTTCTTCAACGAGGGTTGTCAGGGAGGTCTTAACAGCTGATTTGTCTTCGGGATACGTCACTCCGAACCATGTGGCATCAGTCTTCAGAACTTTCACTGTCATCCTGCCTGAGGAGATAAAGGAATCGATTTCAGAAGGAATGAGGTACTCGGTTTTCAAACCTGTTCCCGATTCTTTCAGGAATTCGATAAAACGAGCTTCCAGTATCGGGAAAAGAGCCGGTGTGAAACCCCAGAAGTTCATGGATGCCAGTTCATCACCGGTCATGGGATAATGTATTCCTTCAACCTGATATTCAACGACCCCGGCGTTGTTTTTTCTGATCTTGAAACGCTCGGTGACTCCGGTTAAATTGCCGTTCTTCAGCTCGCATACTCCCCGTGTTACATCTCCGTGGGGGCTCAATGTATTGAACAGCCGGTATCCGACGAGAAACCCTTCAAGAACTTCGGGGTTCAATGCAGCCAATCCGCGGGTACCTTCCCTGAAGGCTTCCTGCCCGTAGAAATCGTCGGCATTGATAACGACGAAAGGCTCTTTTACCGTATCCCTGCAGGCCAGTATCGCCTGACCCGTTCCCCAGGGTTTTTCCCGGCCCTCAGGTACGGTGAAATCGGCGGGAAGATTATCAAGCTCCTGGAAAACATATGCCACATCGATTTTACCTTCGAAACGAGTTCCGATGATTTCCCTGAAGGCTTTTTCGATGTCTTTTCTGATGATAAAAACCACCCTGCCGAATCCGGCTTCTGCGGCATCCCTTACAGAGTAATCGAGAATAATTTCGCCGCAGGGGCCCATGGGGTCTATCTGCTTGATGCCGCCATATCGGCTGCCCATGCCTGCGGCCATTATTACCAGTGTGGGCTTCATAGAAAATCACTCCTGTTTTTTCGCCTCAGAATAGGCCGGAACTTTGAATTGCGTCCAGTCTTGATACCGCTTCCAGGGTCCTATTCCGGGAACATCGCACTGATGGATTCCCTTCGGGATATCCTCCTGATGGCTTCTCCAAAACATGCGGCTACCGGAACCACGCGAATCTTGTCGATCAGAGGCTCCGGACGGTTCTCCACGCTGTCGGTTACATACAGGACTTCAATCTCGGATTCGGCCAGACGTTTCATGGTACCGGGTGAAAATACTCCGTGGGTTACCGCCGCCATAACCCGGGCGGCACCTTTGTTTTTCAGGTCTCTCGAATCTTCGATGAGAGTTCCGCCGGAAATGACAAAATCATCAACAATGAGAGCCGTTTTGTTCTGAACATCTCCGATGATATCGATGACTTCGGCACGTTCGTCATGATCCGGACGATGTTTGACGCTGATTGCGACCGGGGCATCCAGATACCGGGCGAATTTCCGTGCCTCTTCGGCGAAGCCCGTATCGGCGGATACCACAACCAGGTTTTCCGCACCGTCTTTACGAACCTGATCTCCCAGGGTATGAAGTCCCAGAAGGTTATCGACAGGTATGCGGAAGAATCCCTGAATTTGAGGAGAATGAAGATCCATCGTGACGACCCGGTCGCATCCTACGGCTTCCAGAGCATCGGCACAAACCCTCGCCCTGATGGATACTCGAGGCTCATCTTTCTTATCACCTTTCCCGTAGCTGAAATATGGGACAACAGCAGTTACAGAGGCAGCGCTGGCCCGTTTCAGTGCATCAACCCAGAACAACAGCTCCATGAACCGGTCGTTGGTCCTGTGAATCGTGGACTGGATGACAAAGACATCCCGCCCACGGACATTTTCTCCCACCTGCACGAACGTGTTGCCGTCGGAAAACGTATGCCAAACGGCTTTACGGACCGGAACCTACAGCCTTTCGCATATGTATGCCTTCAGGTCACAGCTTGCCGTACCGGGGCATATCATCAAATCTTCATCAACCATAATCGTATTGTAACGGGAGTGGATGTCAGATATAAACCTGATGAAAAAAAAAGCAGGCAACCAATGCCTTTAAAATGCGATGGTTTTCGGCGTTCTGGGGAAGGGGATGACGTCGCGAATGTTCTGCATGCCTGTGACATACTGCACGAGCCGCTCGAAACCAAGACCGAATCCGCTATGAGGAACACTGCCGTAGCGACGCAGATCGAGGTACCAGTCATACTCACCGGCATCCAATCCCATTTCATCCATGCGTCTCTTGAGCTTGCCGAAATCCTCTTCCCTCTGGCTGCCGCCGATGATTTCACCCAGACGCGGTACGAGGACATCCATGGCACGAACGGTCCTGCCGTCGTCGTTCTGCTTCATGTAGAAAGCTTTAATTCCTTTCGGATAATCGGTCACCGTTACAGGGCCTCCTATCACCTCTTCGGTGAGGTATTTCTCGTGCTCGGCCTGGAGATCGATTCCCCATGAGGGTTTGTACTCCCATTTCACCGTGGCTTTTTCCAGTTCTTTGATTGCATCGCTGTACGTGAGGTGAGTGAACGAGGCCTCGATAACCTTCGTCAGATTTTCGATGGTTCCCTTTTCGATCCACTTGTCGAAGAACGCCATGTCTTCGCTGCAGTTCTCCAGAACATGGGAAAGCAGATGCTTGATGAAGTCCTCGGCCAGCTGACGGTTTCCGTCAAGATCGCAGAACGCCATCTCCGGTTCTATCATCCAGAATTCGGATAGATGGCGGGAGGTATTTGAATTCTCGGAGCGGAAAGTGGGTCCGAAAGTATAGACGCTGCTCAGGGAGCAGGCAAAGTTTTCAATCTGGAGCTGGCCGCTCACCGTGAGATGGGCCTTTCGTCCGAAGAAATCCTGCTGATAATCGATACTCCCATCGTCCCCACGGGG
>DAOVYP010000083.1 GCA_030635565.1 Spirochaeta sp.
TTCCGGTGAATCTCTCTTGAGTCGTGGTAAAGGATTCCGTGACACCATGGTAATGCTGATCGACAAGAATACCGGCCTGTCCAAATCCGACATCGCCGTCGTGGGCAACCCGGCATATATCGCCGGCGACAGCCCCACCTCCGGCAAGAAAGTGTTCATCGAGATGATCGTCCCCGCTTCCGCAGCCAACACCGATGCCGCCGCTTCCGCTTCCGCCATGCTGAACAAGGTTGCCGACGATAATATCCTCGGTGTGTTCTGCTCTAACGAAGCTACCGTCAAGGGTCTTCTGGCCGCCACCAATGACGGTGCCGACCTGGCCACCAAGTACGATATTACCGTCATCGGTTACGATGCCGGCGCCGGGCAGAAGAACGCCGTCCGCAAGGGCCTGTTCGCCGGTTCCATCACCCAGGACCCCTACTCCATCGGCTACAAGGCCGTCGAGCTGTCCTACAAAGCCTGGAAGGGCGAATCCGTTTCCGACGTTGACACCGGTGCCAAGTATTACACCGCTGAAAACATGGACGAAGCCGACATCGCTCCCCTGCTTTACGACTGAGTGAAGCGAGCGAAATAGACGAACTTGTTCGTCTATTTCCGAGCGAACGAGGGCGCTTCCTGACTCGCAAGAATCGGGAAGCGACTGAGATAAGCAAGAGAAGTGACTGAGCAAGCTCAGTCATTTCCGAGCGAACGAAGTGATATGAGAGGAGCGAGTCTGCTTGCAGACTCTTTCCCGAGTGAACGAAGTAGAAAGGGGCTGTCCCATAAGGGTGGCCCCTTTTTATTGGCTTAAGGAGCTGTGATTTCCCCGCTCAGATCCCACAAGTCTTCCCAGGTCTGCTCTTCTTTCCACAGGAACACCTGCCCCTTGATGAGGCGGCTGTTCTTATCGACCCTGGATATTGCCTCCATTTCCTCATCAGTCAAGGCATCGTTCACCACCCCATGCAGATTGCTCAGGTACTCGTTACGGCGAACCGAGAAGGGAATGGGAATCTGACCCCGCTGTTGACCCCACTTTACACAGATGACCGCCGGATGGACACCCAGGCGTTTGGCCGGCCCGGTGATGGCGGGGTCTTCAATATCCACGGTATCCAATACGGTTTTATCCCGGTCGGGCCTGGTGGGAGATCCGATGGGAGCAAAACCGATGGGAATAATGCCGTTTGATGTGACGAAATCGAACAATTCCTGCTGCTGAAAATGAGGATGCTGTTCCATTTCGCTCACTGCCGGTTTGATCCGGGAATCCCGGAGAATCAGTTTGAGCTTGGGAATGGTGACGTTGGAAGTACCGATTTCCTTCACCAGCCCGAGGTTAACAAGCTCTTCCATCTGAGTCCATGTTTTCATGAAATTCTCATGTATGTAGGGCTTGGCATCCGGAGAGCGGGAATCGACATCACAGCCCGGCGCGTGGAAGTTGGGAAAGGGCCAGTGCACCAGATAGAGGTCAAGATAGCCCAGGCCCAGATCGATCAGGGACTGTTTGCAGGAATTCACCACATCGTCGTGCCTGTCGTTCCACACCTTCGAAGTGATATGGAGTTCTTCCCGGGGAATCCCGCCGTCCAGGATGACTTTCAGGGACTTGCCGATCTGTTTTTCATTCCCATATACACTGGCACAGTCGAAATGACGATACCCGACTTCCGCGGCCCCGATGACGGCTGCTGAAATATCATCGGCGGTGAACCGGTCGGAACCGAATGTACCGAGACCGATGGCCGGAATCCTGGTTCCGTTCCGGGTTGTCCGGAAGGGAACTTTGACCGGGTTGATTCCATCAGGTGCTAATTCAAATTTTCTTTTTTCAGCATAACTCATATTTTTTCCTTTTAATTATCTGTTGATAACACCCTTTTTAAGAATGATATTTTCATATTTCTACCTCCAACAATCTATCATTGAGCCTATAGTGCCTGGCTATGCCATACGACATGCGGCAGAATATACCTTAAGAACCTCACGAACATGGAACTCGGCCAGGTCTTGAGGATTCAGTGCCACTTCTCCCCGACGCCAGGCATTATACTGGCGGGGCAAGTACTGGTTGAGCAGTGTCGGTGACGGGACTTTGGTCCGGAGATTAACGAACAATGTCCCAACGGCACTTAACATTCGCTTATTTGGCCAGTAGTAACGGCTGCGGTCTGAATAACTGTATTTGCGTTTGAAACGTTGTTCCTCATTACTGCCGGGATAGTACTTAAGCCAATACTTCGGATTATCCAGCATCACTTCTTCCAGTACTCTTTTCAGCCCTGAAACCTTGTCGGCTGCAACTATCTCATCCTCTATTGATGCCAGTGCAAAAAGAGCTTCCCTCCATGCAAATGTAAGCCAGGGGCCCACCTTTTGAATGCAGAAATGCTGTTCGGTCATGTCTGCCAATGCCGTGGGGGGTTGATAATCGGTGGAATGGGCCTCAAACACCAGATTCGGAATATCATCCAGGGCATGACTCAGATCAGCAGCTTCAACCGGGTTGAAATCAAAAACCTGATCATCGCCGAATTCGACTCCCGGCTGAACAACAAGTGCACATACCCGCTCCCAGGCTTCAGATAAACCTTCCTTGATAAATGCTTCTCGTGTGATTTCTACTGTTCGCCTGGCATCAACAGCTGGTGTCAGCTCCAGTCCATCTTCATGATCCTGCGTCCCGCCGGGTATGGGAACCTCGGTTCCGATGATATAAACCGGGGCCGGTGAGTTCCCTGCTGAGGTTTTCCACGTTGATTCTGCGGTAGAGCAGAGGGATGCGGCTCTCTCGGCGACAATTTCGTCAACCAGGGGTTTGGCCCGATCACCATCATCATCAGCGAGAAACATACTGGCATCCAGATGAATCTTTTGATAACCGGCAGCCACATATTGCCTGATAAGCTCATGACTGTTAGCCAATGCATCTTCGGCGTTCAGATCCTGCCAACCGTTAGGACCAAGATGATCGCCTCCGAGGAGAAGCCGGTCTTCAGGAAAACCTGTATCCCGGGCAATTCGCTGCAGATATTCAACGAAATCAGCCGGTTTCATTCCTGTATATCCACCGAACTGGTCAACCTGATTGGATGTGGATTCCACCAGCAGTATGGATCCGTCTTCCAGAGCTTGTTTCATTGAAGCACGGATAACACCTTCATGAGCGGAGCAGACAGAATAGATGCCTTCGGGGCTTCCCGCTTTATTGGCTTTGATGATGGCAGTAAAAGTTTCAACTGCTGTCATGCAGTCACCTCGGAGGGGGTAATAATGATTTTTATAAATAACTCTTTACCGCCGAATATAACGTCCAGACCTTTCTGGAAATCCTCAATATCGAAGCGGTGAGTAGTAAGTGGTTCAGTATCAATCAAACCCTCTTTAAGCATCCAGACAGCTGTTTCCCATTCAGATCCAGGCCAGGGGGCGGAATAGTTCATCCATGACCCGATGATATTCAACTCCTTGCGGGTGATTCTTTCAAACAGGGACGCCTCAAAGGTAATATCCCGGGGCGAAGTGCCAACCAGGAGTACAGTACCCCGGCCTTTGGCAATTCTGACGGCACTGAGTTTGGCGGGATTTGAACCGGATGATTCAAACACCACATCAGCTCCTCCCTGGCCATCCAGAATATCTTCAAGACTTTCATCGGCGACATTTACTGCCCGGGTGGCTCCCATCTTCAGAGCCATCTCCAGTTTCTCAGGCACAATATCACTGGCAATAATATGCTGTACTCCCATAGCCTTGAATATCTGAACCGCAAGGAGACCGATAGCACCAAGCCCTGTTACCACAACAGTCTGTCCCAGCAGATTGTCGAGCCTCAGAATGGGGTGCAGACAGACGGTGACAGGTTCGATAAACGCACCTTTCTCCAGGGGAAAATGGTCACCAAGAAAAACAATATTTGCCGCGGGAACCTTTACATACTCGGCGAAACTTCCGTCGATCCGGGATCCAATGAAGGTATAGGCTTTACAAAGGGAGAATTCTCCCCGGGCACAGGATGCGCATTCATGGCAGGGAACCAGTGGAGCGGAGGTCACTTTATCTCCTACTGCTGTATTGACGACATGTTTTCCAACACTGTGAATGATACCTGAAAATTCATGACCGAGAACCAGGCTGTCCCATTTGGGATTATCTTCAATGAACCTATGAGTATCAGATCCGCAGATACCCGTATAGGCCACTTTAACAACTACCTCAGATTCACCAGGCTCAGGCATATCTCTTTCCACGACAGAAACCTTCCCCGGCCCATGGCGTATTACGGCTTTCACGACTCTTCCTCCTGCTGACTTAATGCGTTTAACTCTTTGAATACCGGTTCCAGCCGCCCGTACAAAGTATCAAAAAGTTTGTAGGAGGCGGTATAGTATTTATGCTTCGATTTATCCGGAGTGTGCACATCCCGTATGGATACCATCTCTGCCATCGATTCAAAATCGTCAAAGAAACCTGCAGCCCAGGCCCCTGCCATGGCTATACCCAGAGGCGCAGTGTCCATTTCTCCAACCCTCAGGATATCAATCCCCAGGACATCGGCAAATATCTGAGAATAGACCCGGCTTTCCGAACAACCGCCGGTGAGTCGCCCGTTTTCAGGGAAAATACCGAGCTGACGTGTAAGCTCCAGAATCTTGCGAATACCATAAGCGTTACCCTCCATGAAAGCTCGAGCCAGTTCACCATCACTCATCGAAGGATCCATGCCGAAAAGAACACCCCGGGTATGGCTGTTCCAGAGCGGTGCCCGCTGCCCCACCATGTAAGGGAGGAAAATCAAAGGACGCTTCCCCACAGCTACGGCATCAGCCCGTTCATCCAAAGACGCATAATCATCCTCAGCAATGAGTTTGGCAAACCACTTGTATCCTGCACCACCATAGTCAACCCCTGCTGTATGTATCCATCGATCCGGCACAATATGATGATAAATGTGAAATGATGGATCAAAATGGGGATTCACCGTACAGAGTGATACATTTGTCGCTGTTCCAGCCGAGATATAAAGATCCCGGTCTCTCATGATTCCAGCACCCATTCCCGCAGCTACATTATCCATAGCTCCGGCAATAACCCCCGTATCGGTAGAAAGACCCAGTTGGGAAGCCGCAGTGGAACTGACGCTGCCGACAATATCTGTACTTTTGTAAATTGGAGGAAGCTTGACCTTGTCCAGACCACTTCCGGTTATGAGAACGTCACTCCATTCTCCTTCAAGAGTATTACAGAGCTGGCTCAGACCGCATTGGGTCTGATCCATGGAGAACAGCCCTGTCAGCCGATAGACCAGATAGGCATTGGCAAAGAGGAACTTGTCGGCCCGCCGATATATATCAGGTTCGTTTTCCTTGACCCATCTCATTTTCGGCGAAAAATTGGACGGGTCGTTATGGTTACCGCTGATTTTAAACAGATTGTCACCGAGAGAATCGCCAATCATCCGGCATTCGACTTCAGACCGCCGATCCATCCAGATGATGGCCTTACGCAGGGCTTTCCCGCTCCTGTCCACAGGGATGATAGTCGGTGTCATCGCATCAATGGCAATTATTGCAATCTGTGCCGGATCGGGAGCAGATTCAGTACTCAGAAGCTGCCTGACAGCTGATTTCAAGGCAGCCCACCACTGATCCACATTCTGTTCAGCCCATCCTGGTGCCGGAAAATCGGTGTTATAATCCACTTTTACATTGGCAACAGCTATCAATTTCTCATTAAACAAAACTGCTTTCATGCTGGTGGTGCCAAGATCAATACTCAGAATGTATTTCATGTATTGAAAGATTAGACTCTGGACAAAGATAAAGGTATGGCAAATCATGGACATAGCATGGCAATTATTGACCTGAATGATTCTTTAGAACCGAATTTTTTCTCAGAACAGGTACGAACAGCCAGGCGCTTTTTCAAACCTGATGCTCAGGAAGCCGATGCAGAAATATATCAGGTTGTATCCGGCGGTATGGAAATATGCATCCCCGGGTATGAAGTGAACCGAAACGATTTCAACTTCTGGGCGGTTGAACTGGTAAGCTCAGGCCGGGGATCACTGCGCCTGAACGGTCGTGATTTCGATCTCATGCCGGGTTCGGTGTACTCTTATGGACCGGGAATTCAACACCGGATCTCAGCCGACAAAGGTGAAGCCCTGGAAAAATATTTCATCGATATTATCCCGGGTAGTCTGGTACAGCCCTCATTCACCATACTGAAAGATCAGTTATCAATAAATGTCCTCTACAGCCATTCCCTTGAATCACTGAGAAGATCGTTTGAAGAAATTACAGAGTACGGCGGGATTCACACAAAGGGCAGTGTGGAGATATGCTCGAAACTCTTCGAGATTCTTTTGCTCAAAATCACAGAAACCTCCACTGACCAAAGCGTTGGTGAATCTTCGGCGTATGAAGCCTATAAACGCTGCAGAAAAATTATCAACAACCGTTATCCGGAGATAATGACTGTCCAGGCTGTTGCCGATGAAGCCAATATTGACATTTCTTATCTTTGCCGACTCTTCAAAAAGTTTGATATTCAAACTCCATACAAGCTCATTACCAGGCTCAGGATGAATCATGCCGCAGGTATGCTGATTCGCGATGGCATGAGTGTTAAACGAGTTGCCATTGAGCTGGGATATGAAGATCCCTTCACTTTTTCCAGGCGATTCAAGAAGAGTATGGGGATTTCTCCACAGAGGTTCACCAGAGGATATAAGGAAAACCGGATTACCATTGATAGTGATGACAGGTGATTTGGCAGTTGACCCCCGGCATCCACCGGGGGTTAATTTCTCCGGGTAGACAGATTACTCGATGTCCGGGTTCGGGATCATAAGGTCCCGGATGATGGCCAGCAGCGATTCGTATCCGCCGATGAATTGGCGCAGGGTACGGCGGGTCGGGCCGAAGTTCTCGAATTCCTCAGGTTTCATACCATCGGGTTCATAGGCCTTCACGAAATCCTCGAAGTTTTCTTTTAGAACCTTAATCATCTCCGGATCCGGAGCGACGCTTGTAGTCTCGGTAATCGGCATATCCGAACCGTTGTAACGGATCTGCCATTTATACGGGATGGTATGGATGACATTGCCGCCGATGAGTTCGGCAACGTGATTATAGTTCCGGTAAGCGGCACCCAGCACCCGGGTTCGGAATCCCCTCTCTTTGAAAATCCGGGCGGCATTTTTCATCACGGCGACACCGGCCAACTCGAGATAGGCGGGATTAACCAGGATGTTCCTGTTGTTGGCGATGATTTTGAGCCAGTCATCAACACGGCCGATCATGATGGTGCAGACAGGGCTCATGGAAGTTGTGTCCTTACCCTCTTTTTCCCGGCGGGCCAACCCTTGTTCGACGGCCTCGGCAACGGCAATGGCCTGAGGGACGCTGAAACTCACCGTGGCATTGATGTTCACACCCTGGTAAGTGGATTCTTCGATGGCCTCGACACCGGCCGCGGTAGCGGGCATTTTCACCTGAATATTCGGTGCCAGTTTATCGAACCTAAGAGCCTGTTCCACCATAGCCTCAGCATTCCGGTGGAACTTGGCATTAGTCTGAATGGAGATGCGACCCTTGAGCCCTTTTTTCTTATCAAAAACGGGTTTCAGGATTTCGGCACCCTTTACGGCCATTTCTTCGATGAGCTGCCAGGCCACCGCATCTTCGTCAGCGGTGGGGTTCCGAGCCGCAATTTCGAGAATCCGGTCCCGCCAGAGATCCAATTCATTCTTTAAGACGTTGTAAACGATGACGGGGTTCGTAGTGGCCCCAACGGCACCGTTCGGGATTGCGTATTCCAGTTCCTTTATGGAACAGGAATCATTCCAGTAATCGGTTTCCGTAGTTTCCGTCATGATTTTCAGTTTTGGATCCATCGTAGCCATGAGAGTCTCCTTCTTATATTCCTATTGTCTGACATTATGATATTACAGTTTCGTTCCAGCGTAAAGTGATTTTGTCAAAAAACCGAAAATATATGTCTTGTGTGATTTATTTGCAGCCATTCAACAAATAGAGGGAGGATAAAA
>DAOVYP010000098.1 GCA_030635565.1 Spirochaeta sp.
AACCATGTGCGTGGTCTCTTTCTTCCCTTCCCTATTCCTTTACCGGAGTCGTACCACAGGGCAGTGCCCGAGGAACAATCCCGATAAATCTGTTAAAGAACTTTAAGGACGGCATCCAGGTACCGGCCTTGGCCGCACTTCAACGTTCCCGTCCAAGCGCGAGGAGCAATCTACAGATGCAGGTGAAAAGTGTCAAGCATATCTCGGGATTTCTATAAAGATTCTCTTGTTGAACAAACATTTACGTGACGAAGATCCTTGAGAAAGGATACCCGGGGAAAACTGCTGAACAACGCTGGGTGTACCACAGTATCTTATTAGTCCTATTCTCAATGAATGAGTAACACTCTCAATTGCGTCATCGCAGGCCTCGGCCGGATTGGTTCAACTCTGGAAAAAGATCCACTCAGGGAGAAACCGGCCAGCCACGCCGGTGCCATTGATAAACATCCCCTAACAGTGTTGACAGCCGGTGCGGATCCGGACGAGAAACGTCGGGATGAGTTTGCCGCGGACTGGGACGGGGTTCGGACCTATGAAAATCCCATCGAAATGATTCGTGTTGAGAAACCACAGATAATGCATATCGCATCATGGACCGAGACTCATCCAAAGCTGCTTCAAGCTGCCTTGGACGAAGGGATTCCCGTCATCGTATGTGAAAAACCTCTCGCTGATTCCCTGGAAAAAATCCGGACCGTTATGGAATCGGCACGGTCTTCATCTTCCTGTGTCATGGTAAACCATGAGAGGCGGTTCTCCCACGATTATCGATCAGTGAGGAAGATAATCCGGAACCGGAAGCTCGGGAGGCTTCATTCCGTAAGCGCCCGGCTCTTCATGGGCCGCAAAAGACCCGTGGAACAGGTGGTCTACCATGACGGTACGCATATGCTTGATATTATTCAATTTCTCACCGGTAAAAAACTTATCATCAGGAATGCCATCGGAAATGCAGTCAAAAAAGGCGGGAGTCTGCATATCCATGCCAATGCCGGGAAATCCACTGTCAACCTGGAGATTTCAGGAGGTCGGGACCATCTGGTTTTCGAATTGGATTTGAGTTTCACTTCCGGCAGAATCCGTATCGGCAACGGTACCTACGAAGTGTGGGAATCATCGGAATCACCGTATTATACGGGGTTCCGTTCGTTGGTCTTGAAGCAGGGCTCCTGGGAGGGTAAAACCGGATATTTCTCAGGTATGATGGATCATGCGGTGTCCCTGGCTCTCAATCCCGCCAGGAAGAATAAATCATCCCTGGAAGACGGATACGCGGTCCTCGAATTGATACGGAACATCCTCGAATTTCCCGGGATAGGCTAAAAGGGATACCAGAACAATCCGTCGATCGATGCTCTGATGATAAAGTGAGGCACGGTCCATACCGCCATGGCCGCGAGAACAACCCAGTCGCCGATAGCCATTGGCCTTGCATTATACCAGGTGCGGCTATGGCCCTTCCCAAATCCTCTGAGGGTCATCGCATTGGTTATGACATCCGCCTTCTCCAGACTGGAAAGGATCAGCGGAAACAGGATGCTTGCGATATTCCGTATCCGTTTCCTCAAGGAAACATTTCTGGAAATATCCACACCCCGGGCCTGCTGAGCATGGAGAATGTTGACAAAATCCTTGGTGATTTCAGGAAGATATCTCAAAGTCAGACTCACCGCATAGGCGATTGGGTACGGTACCTTGATTTTGTTCAGACTTGCCGCGAACTCCGTCGGATGTGTGGAGAAAACAAAAAGCAAAGCCATGGGGAAGATGGCAAGAAATTTAACGGCGATTACAGCAAGGTACACCAGCGTTTCCAATGTAACGACATAACGTTTTGTAAAGATAAAAAGTTCGGTATGACTTCCGATGAATTCCGGTCCCTGAAGTGGCGCAAACAAGTAGATGAAAAGGGTATTCAAGGTGACGATATACACCATGAAGAATACGAAGGGCCTGTAGACCTTGAAAGGGATTTGAGCCAGGGACAACAGGACGATACCCACGATAAAAAATCCTGTAAGAACCCTCAGGTCGAAAGTGGTGAGAATCAGGGTAATCCACCAGAGGAATAGCACCAGTTTGGTGAAGCCCGAAAGACGATGGAGCGGGGAACCGGTTTCAATATAGGAGAGACCGAAGGTGATTTTGGATTTATCCACTCCGTACGGCTCCTTCCGAGCTGATGAAATGCGCGATGAATTCATCAACCGCTTCAATATTCAATTTTCTTGCCAATCCGTAAAGGCTCGTGGGCTTCAGACTCGCCCTGGTCAGCAATTCGGAATCGGCAAATATTTTTGGTACGGAGTCATCGGCAATCAGATATCCATGGGAAAGCACCAGAGACCTTTCGGTATACTCCAGAGCCAGATGGAGATCGTGGGTTACGAGTAAAATGGTAAGGCCTGATTCACGATTCAATTTCGTGATGAACTCCATGAATTCCGTATAGTGAAAATAATCCTGCCCGGCTGTAGGTTCATCCATAATGAGCAACTGCGGCTCCATAATCAGAATTGCCGCAATGGTTACTCGCTTTTTCTGACCATAACTCAATGCCGATATAGGCCAATTTCGAAAAGGGTACAGTCCGCATGTCCTGAGGGTTGATTCCACACGTTCTGTGACATCCGCCTCACAGACTCCACGAAGTCTGGGTCCGAAAGCCACTTCGTCACGAATAAGGTGCTGGCTGATCATGTGATTCGGGTTCTGCATGACGAATCCGATTTTCCTGCTGCGCTCCGATATATTCTCTCCGGTTATTACATTTCCCGACCAGGACAGATTGCCCTCATCCGGCTTAATCAGGCCCATGATTATTTTAGCCAATGTGGATTTGCCTGCTCCATTTTCGCCGAGCAGTGAGATTCTCTCGCCGCTCTCGATGGAAAATCCCACTTTATCCAGCGTTGTAAGTTCACCATCATAGGAATACGAAATTCCTTTCACAGTCAGCAGTTTCGGCTGGTGCGGCCTTTCGGCCACCATGGGACGGGAGTCAAACCATGAAACTAGATTGTCTCTGTGCCGATCCAGATCGAGGCTGTCAAGAGAGGCAGGATGGTCTTCCACCCTGAGACTCCCCCCGGCTAATCGCAGGGCACTGAGATACAGGGGTTCCCGAATTCCATGGGTCGCCAGAGTGCCGTCGGTCAGCATTGAATCCGGTGATTCATCAGCGATGACTTTCCCCCTGTCGATCAGGATAATACGGTCAATAGGACGATGGAGAACGTCCTCAAGGCGATGTTCGATAATGATAATGGTTTTTCCCGTTTCCCGATGAAGTTGATCAATCAGCTCTATGGCCAGCTTCCCGGTAGCGGGATCCAGATTAGCAAGAGGTTCGTCAAAAAGGAGCAGATCCACATCATCAATGAGAATTCCGGCCAGCGAAACCCGTTGTTTCTGACCTCCGGAGAGGGCGAAAGGCGACCGATTCAAATATTCGCCCATCTCCACAAGAGATGCCGCACGACTCACCGCCGTATGCATTTCATCCCGGGGTCTGGCATCATTTTCCAGCGCAAAAGCGATGTCTTCTCCGACGCTCAGCCCCACAAACTGTCCATCGGTATCCTGCAGGACCGTTCCGACAGATTTACTCAATTCATGCAGATCAGTAGAGGCAGGTTCAAATCCTGCCACTTTCAGCCGGCCTGACCCCACACCCTTGAATGAGTGAGGAATCAGGCCGTTCAGACAATTCCCGATCGTGGTTTTTCCGCTGCCGGAAGGTCCGGCAATCAGAATCTTCTCACCGGACTTGATAGTGAGGCTGATATCTTCCAATGTGGCTTCCTTCCTGGATTCATATCGGAAGCTGAATAGGGAAAACTCAACGATCGGGTCGGCAATCACTCTTCCGATAGTCCTGTGGATGCCTTCTTCCTCTTGGCAATCATAACCAGAATAGCCGTACCGATGATGGCGATCAGGATTGTGTTGGTACTTCCGGCGATAGCTGCCTGTGCAATCACCTTGCCTGCAGGTTCCTTATAGAGGAGGAAATCAAGCAATGCGGAAATACTGAATCCGCCGATATTGCCGACCAGGGCCAGCAGGATGAACAGTGCGATATCCTTTCCGGGAAACTCACCTTTCTCCAGCCTGTTGGAAGTCAGTTTGGGCAGAAGACCAATGACGATGCCGACGATACCTGAACCAAGAACCCAGGTAAGCCATACGCCCCAGCCGGCGAACAGATCTGTGATGAGATGACCGATAATGCCAACAAGAAAACCGACGACCGGACCGTAGAGTCCGGCAAAGATGGCCAGGATGGCCATGGCGGGTTTCAGGGTTGTTTCAGCGAAGATGGGAATACCGAAGATAGGCAGACCACCCACACCGTAGAGAGCCGCACCGATAGCGGTGAGCACAACGATCTTGACGGAAAACTTGTTCATATGACTCCTCCTAAGAGTTCTTTCTCAAGCTGATGGTCCAGCCTGAGCCGTAACCGATATTATGGACCTCGGCAAAACTTCCCTGATTCACCGAAAGGGCAAGGTAGAGTAATTCATTATCGTACAACACATCACCGCCCACCGGTACAGCCGAGAAAAACCGGCTGTAAGGGATGGATTCACGGTAAGCTTCAACACCGTCATTTTCAATGACTACTTCAATCATTTCCCCGGGTGCCATGCCGTTCTCCCGAGCCAGAATAGTGGGGATATTGGTCCAGATATTGCCGTAATGTACATCGTGGATATCGATGACCCCGTCAACGGCACCCGATGAACCCCGAGGCTCCATAAGGGGAAGAAGTATCAATTCTTCAGGCTGCATAAGCGAACCGACATCTTTGAAATTGATGATACCTGAAGCCAGGCGTGCTCCGGTATATCCGTAGACATCACGACCGTGAAATGTATGAGAGTCTTCGGAATCCGGTGCGCGGTTTACAGTTTCATCGATTTCACGAACGGCCTCTATTCCGAATTTGGCTGCCGAATGTGTCAAACTCCCATTATCCGGTGTGACGATCAGCTGCCCGCTATCGGTTCGAACAACGACGGATTTCCGATCCGAACCGACTCCGGGGTCAACAACGGAAACAAAGACGGTTTCCGCCGGCCACGAACCTATGGTTTGGAATAACCGATAGGATGCCTCCCAGATATCGTACGGTGTTATCTCGTGGGTAATCTCATGTATACGGAGTGAAGGATCAACACCCAGGGCCACACCGTACATCTGCGAGACGGTACCCTCTTCCCGGCCGAAATCACTCTGAAAAACCAGGAGCTTGTTCAACGAGAAATCCCCCCGGGACCGACGGTCCGTTCAAAACGGATGAGCCAATCTCTACCGGCACCAACGTCATGGGCCTTGGCGAAATTTCCCTGATTGATCGCCACCCCAACATTCAGCAGGGAATTGATATATATAAGTGTTGCCCCGACATTCACGTCACTGAATGATTTACCGTATTTCAAGTCGTTGCCGTAAACGATCCTGCCATGATGAGTAATCCGAACCCCGACATATTCCCCGTATATTACACCGATTTCCGAAAATAGATCCCGGGAACAATTTGTCCAGAGGCTGCCATATCTTGCATCCAGTATGTCGACAGAGGCTTCAATGATGCCCTCGGTAATGCCGGCCGGAGTATATGGGTGTACAAATGATTCATTCGACGGCAATTTCTTTCCGACTCCGGCCAGATTGATGAGACCCGCAGCCAATCGGGCTCCTGTATAGGCGTAAATATCCCTTCCGTGGAACGTATACGAATGCTGTGAGTCCTTGAGGCGGTTCTCCGCCTCTTCGATTTCATGACGCTCGGCGATTCCCAGCGTCTGAGCAATATGAGTCAGTGTACCGTTATCCGGAGTGACGATGTAATGTCCTGTTTTTGTCAGCACGGCCACACTTTTACGATTCGTTCCGACTCCTGGATCGACTACCGATACGAACACCGTTCCCGGGGCCCAGTATTCCACGGTCTGTATCAGTCTATAGGAGGCTTCCCAAATGTCGAACTGAGGAATTTCATGAGTGAGATCATAGAGCTTCAGGTCCGGAGACACGGCATGGGCCACACCGTACATAGTGGCAACAGCTCCGTCTACCAGGCCGAAATCGCTTTGAAACACAACTGTTCCATTCGTTTTCATTATTTGGCACTCCTTGCTGACAAATTGAGTATGGCAATTTGATATAATATCAACAAGTAGTGCCTGAAGGATTTGACTCGACCCACCCCCCTCCATAAAATCAGGAACGATGGAAGAGAAAGGTCAAACAGGTTTTCAGCGATGCTATACCTGCGGCAAATGGCATCCTGCCGCCGGAGCTCATTCCAGGCGGTTCTGCTCCCGGGAATGTGCCCGGTCTTTCCAGCGTTGCCCGGTTTGTGGTGAGTACTTCAACGTTAATTCACTTACTCAGGACGGATTCTGTTCAGCGGAGTGCGCCGGAATCGACGAAAAAGACCGGCCGGAGATGATTACGGAGATAACGGAGGAACCGGACGACCCCTAGTTTCCCGCCTTTCCCGACAAGAGATTCCTCACATCAGAGCGGACAGCCGGTGGTGAACTGATCAGGAGATCTTCAAAGGCATCATCATCGGAGAAACCCTCTTCCAATGCCGTTTCCAGAGCTTTGAGACCGCCTTCATAATCGCCGATTCCCACCAGTCTGAGACGGGCGATATGCCACCAGGTTTCTCCGGAATCAACAGCTGTATCCATCAATTCCAATCGATACTTGATGGAGTTTCGGTACATTCCCATTTCCTCGGTCGCAACGGATGCGCCGATCAGAGCTTCCAGATTTGTCGGATCCTGAATCAGCACATCCTGGTAGATATTCAAGGTATCTTTATAACGTTCGGCCATTGAAAAAGTTTGAGCGAGATCCATTCGTGCTGCCACGCTGTCGTTGAGACGGACGAGAAAAAGACGCATTTCGACAGCGTCAGCAGGCCGACCGATCGCTTCGTAAACCTCTGAAGCACCACGCAGAGCCTCTACGTCGGCCGGGAATATAATGAGAATAGCCTGATAGTAATCAAGTGATGCATCCGGTCTGCCGCTTTCCCATGCCGCCCACCCCATAGCCCTGAGTACCTTGAGATTCATCGGATCCCGTTGATTCAGGGACTGGAGCTGTACCAGCGCCTCATCACCGCGATCAAGCTCCACAAGTGACAGCGCCAGATTGTAAGTCGCCGCAGCCATGTCCGGTTCATGTTCCAGGGCAAGCAGATAAGCTGCCACGGCTTTTTCCAGCATTCCGGCTTCCATCAGGGCATTACCCTCGTTGTAAGCCTGAGCGGCCCGTTCCTCACTTGAACTCCAGGTACGGCAGCCCCCGACAACCAGCATCACCAGAAAACCGATAAGCAGCAGTCGGGCGTTTCGCGGGATCATCCCCCGAGCACCGTCCGTTCAACCTCCCGCACCTGAGACCTGTAGAGGGAAGCAATGTTAGTACCATAATCGGCAACCAGTTGGATCATACTCC
>DAOVYP010000296.1 GCA_030635565.1 Spirochaeta sp.
ATTTCTTGTTGAATTTGTGAAGGTATCCCAGGCCGCCTGCCAGATAGATCCGGGTATTGTTGAACTTATCCAGATCCGGATATGTGGCGTCGGGTTCGGCTTTGGTAATATTGAAACCGAGCCGTGCAATGGGCTGCAGCATAGACAGCAAAGGAAGAGGGAATGTTGCCGGAGATGAGATATTAAGAATCGTAAAATTACCCTTGTAATCCGTACCGAATAATGCCATCGGGGAGATGAACTGGGCTTCGACACCAACAGAAAACGGGAAGCGGTACACTTCGTTGTAATTTACCGATGTATCAGCTTTCTGAGCGAATAATGCACTATGACAAAAGATGATAAGCGCCGCCAGAGAAACGAAACTCATCCTTCTGAGCGTATTCATGAAGACTCCAGTATAACAGAGTTTATCAATAACAATGATAACACGTATTCATCCATAAATCCCGATAATATGTTGCTATATTGAGAATTACAACTATTTTTCGGTTTTCCGGGTCGGATAGTCAATTCCTGACAGTTCCGAACACCGCCACAGAGAACATTAATTTTCCTGATCATATTTCACACTCTCCAGAAACAGCCCTTTCGCAGGCGCTTTGATTCCCGCATTTTCCCCCTTTCCGCCAATCAAGATGACACTGATTGATTCCACCGCCCGGGTGCCGAGCCCCACTTCCACCAGAGTACCTGTGATGATACGGACCATGTTGTGAAGGAATCCTTCGCCGGTAAACCGGATTACCGCGAAGGGTTCACCGGCTGATATCGGCTCCCGGATTTCAATGGATGTTATGTTCCTTTCGGTGGACTTTGTCTTTGATTTCATACTGGTGAATCCGGCAAAATCGTGGTCGCCTGTTAAAAGATTCGCCGCCTGCTTCATAACCGCATAGTTAAGTTGATCCGGAATATGCCAGGCGTATTTACGTTGGAAGGGGTCAGGATACAGTCCCGTGTCGATGCGGTAGATATAGCTCTTTTCCTTGACATGATAGCGGGCATGAAAACGATCGTCGGCCTTTTCTGCGGCGATGACGGCGATGTCGTCCGGAAGGTACCGGGCGGCATATTCGAGAATTTCCATGCCGCTGAGACTTCGTTCAGTGTGGAAATGGGCCACCTGGGCCATGGCGTGTACACCGGCGTCGGTGCGTCCCGACCCGGTTACCCGGATGTCCTCATTGCATAGCAGACTCAGAACACTTTCAAGCTTGGAAGTGATGGAATCTCCACCGGCGTCTTGACCCAGACGCTGCCAGCCTTTGTATCGGGCTCCGTCGTATCTGATGGTAATCCGGTAAGTGCTCATGCCTTGATTCTAGCGGAGAACCGTCTCCACCTGAGTGGAATAGAACAAGATTCTGCTGTTTTTATACCAGCCGGCTCTCACATAATAAGTTCCGGGACCGTCGAAGGCTTCCAGCCGGGTTTCAAGGGGGTCATCGATGCCCCGGAATACGGCCTGATCCTGTTCTCTGGGCGGATATTCCGGATTTGTTGTCCTGGACCAGACAATCTTCACGCCTTCCGGCTTTGAGTCGATGAATGTGACCCCCGCCCGGGCCACCTGCTCGTCTACCGTTACCCGGATGCTCATACCCTCGCCCCGGACGACTCCGCCGGTACCATCGAGGTAAATTCTGATTGGGTCGGAATAAAAAATTATTCTGTCATTCTCATACCAGCCGGCACGGACCCAGTATTTTCCGGGGCCGGTAAAGGGTTCGGGGATGAATTCCGGGAGAGCTTCAAGAGAGCGGAATTCCGCTCTATCGCCATCCCTGGGCGGATAAACAGGATCCGGGTTAAGGGACCAGACGAATTTGACCCCTTCAGGGGCATATCCACCGACGGTGATATCCACCTTGACAATTCCGTACTGCTCCGTGAGCCTGAGTCCTGAGGAATCGGGAATTTCAGCCTGCAGAACGGCGCAAGAGGTCACCAAAACAACCAACGCCGGGAAGAGTTTCTTGTTCATATATGACAAGATAGCAAGGATTTTTAAAAAATTCGTACATTATTGGAGAATACGGCGGCCGAAACGTTTGATAACGTACTCGGTCACCTCGCTCATGGAATTGATTGCCCGTGATGAGTTACCTGAACGGACAAAGAATTTCTCAACGGGAGACGCACCTTTGACGCTGACGGTGGTGTAAAGCGGGGCTTTCCCTTTTCGAACATCCACACGGCAGATATCCATCCCGTCGAGCTGGTAAAAACGGATACCAATACCTTCGGCGGTAAAACCGACACCATACTGTGAGATTACGAGGTTCCTCAGATGGAGCTCGAAATAGTCTTTACCCTCGTCTTTCAAGCATCCGTAATCAGACTGCAGACCCAGAGCTTCACCATCATCGGAAACCCCGATAAGGAGTGTTCCCCCCTCATGGTTACTGAAAGCGGCGATGGATTTGATGATAACCCCTTCCAGATCCTTGTTGGGTTTTTCTTCCCGGTAATCCCATCTCAGAGAAGATTTGAACTCCAGGTATGCGGATTCTCCACCGGTTATGAGGTCTCTGAGCAGTTCTTCTTCCGTCGGTCGAACGGCATTCCGCCGGAAATCCCGGATAATGAATAAGGTCATCAATGCGGCAAATCCGAAAAGGACGGCGACGGCCAGCTGGACCGGGAGAAAAAGATCTTCGGTCCAGAGGGATTCCACGGGGATGAAGGTACCGATCAGCACGTCCCTGGAACCCACGGGCAGCTTACGATAATCCGCCCTCCAGGACCTGTCGCCATACATGAATGATGTTTCGAGACGTTGCCCGGTTTCGATAACCTCCGAACCTCTGAGGGCCCGGGCAATGAGTTCTTTGTCGACATCGATACCGATGTGCAGATCTTCAATCCGGAGCTCGTCAGACCCTAGGGCCAGTGCGACAAGCTCTTCGACGGTAAACATGATAAACTCATCCCCCGGCAACAGAAGAAATACGATGGCATCGGGAAACTTCTCGATATTCTCCAGAGACCCGGCCATGAGAGATAGAGGGAGATCCAGCCAGATTTTCATTTCAAAATCAGAATTTCTGTCTCCGATCCTGGCCCGAATCGTACTCCCCGGGATATCCTGCCCCGGCAGCATATATGGAGTGCTGAACCGAAACCACAGTGGAATCTCGCCCCAGGACGTGGAAACATCTTCCACGTCTCCAAGATTGAAGTATGGAACATTCACGGTATTCCGTATGGAGATGAGTGAATCCTCGGCCCCGATGACGGTTACGTACCATTCATAAGCCCCATCGGGAAGCAGACGGAGCACCAGCTCCTTCTCTTCTCCGTCGGACATGGAAAAGGCGGATACCGAACCCATCGCCTCAAGATTTTTATACAAAGCCTCAACGTAGGACTCGGGATTCCCGATGGAAGCGATGCTCCCGACACGGGTCCACAACGATGCCGAAGACATGAACTGAAAAAGCGGCAGAAAATATCCATCGACAACCTGAAGAAAGTGGGATGAGAGAGCCTGCATGGCGGTCCTGTTCAATCTCTGCCGAACGTCCTGATTCCCGACGGCGAGGAATGAAGCGGCGGCAATCACCGCTGATAGGATGAGGGGTGCCAGCCTTCTGCTGAGCTGACTGAGTTGTTTCGGCCTTTCGGCTTTCCAGTCGAATCGGTATGGGATACGAATGTTCGGACCTCCGGAGCTGATATCAGCCAGATTACCTGCCGGACAGCTGAAATGAAACCCCTTTATATCCGGTATTAACCTCCCAGAGGAAGGCCGAAGCCCTCCTGGAGCTCATTACTGCGTTGGAATGAAGCTGGAGGGGCATCATCAACCTGTAAGAAACAAATCTTTTTTATATCAGGTGCTCGGTGTGCAGCCCCTGAGCGCGCAGCCATTCACCCCGCTTCTCTACCGGCAATGCCTGTACCTTCCAGTAACAATGTCAGCTTCTCAAGTACGGGTCGTTCGCTCGGGCGCATTGCACTTCCACTGAGAGTACCGTCTTTTGCTGCCTTTTTCCATCGGTGGATGCTCCAGGCGCTCACACCGAATTGTTTACGGACA
>DAOVYP010000253.1 GCA_030635565.1 Spirochaeta sp.
CATACCTATCCCCAGGTGTTCGTCGGATCCGGCTTCGGTATCGCGATGGGTTTTCTGGCCCAGTACATCCTGAGCTGATTCCCAAACGAAATGAGAGGAGTGAACTTGTTCATTCCCGAATGAGTGCAGGGAAAGAATGGTTTCATACCCCGCGGCTTTGCCGCGGAAGGGAGTCGCCAGCGGCGACTCCGGTCCAGGGCTCTGCCCTGGGGTATGATACCATTCATTTAAAGTAATTGATCTCTGGCGCGAATCGGCTTATTTCCGAACGCCAAGCTATCCGGTCTCATATCCGAGTGCCTTCAGTGCTTTCCGGCACGCGTCGGCCTCATCCCAATCCACAGGGCCGTCAATATAAATGATTGAGCCCTCATGTCCTTTGCCCAGGGCCACAACCATGTCTCCCGCCCTGGCCTTCTTGAAGGCTTCTTTCAAAGCCTCAGATCTGTCGGGAATGAGAAAAAGACTTTCTCCGCGGGTGAGCTGTACCGCGCCGACGGCGATGTCCTCCAGGATGGCCATGGGATCCTCTCCTCGAGGATCTTCATCGGTGAGAAACACCAGGTCGGCATATTCGGCAGCCAGCGCTCCCTGCTCGGGGCGTTTCTCCAGATCCCTTTCACCGGCGGATCCGAACACAACGATGAGGCGCCCTTCAGCCAGGTTTTTCAGGAAGGGGAGAATCCTGCGGAAGCTTCCCGGGGAGTGGGCGTAGTCCACCATGACATGAAAACTCATATCACCGGAGATTGGTTCCATGCGGCCTTTAATTCCTTTGAGTTCCGGGAGGCGCAGTGCCAGATCACCGGCATCTTCGTCCTGCAGTTCCGCCACGGTGCAGAGTGCCGCCAGGACATTTTCCACATTGTAGAGCCCTGGAAGTGCAATCCGGGTGTTGGTCCGGCCCATGGGGGTGAACAGTGAAAACTCGGTCCCTGTCGGTCCCGGGCGTAAATCCGAGGCAAAAAGGTCGGCATCACGGTATTTCAGGCTGTATGTGAAGACCGGTTTCTCACCGGCGGCTTCGTAGAACAGTTCCGCGTAAGGATCGTCACCGTTAATGACTCCGAAGGCGTCCCGGTTTTTCGATTCGGCAATCATCCGGAACAGCCTGGCTTTATCCGCCCTGTAGTTTTCAAGGCTGCCGTGGAACTCAAGATGCTCGCTGGTGACATTTGTGAATACGGCGGCGTCGAACTCCACATCGGTCAGTCGACTGTTTTTAAGGGAGAGGCCGTGGCTTGTCGCTTCTATAACAGCATGGGTTTGACCGGCGTCCTTCATGGCATGAAGAAGTCCATGAACTTGCGGAGCTTCGGGTGTGGACTGCCTCAGATAGTTGGAACCGCTTGTGTTTCCAACGTTGAAATCCACCGTTGAGATACTGCCGGCGGAAGCTCCGGAATATTCCAGCAGTTGGCGGATCAGGCTGACGGTGGTGCTTTTGCCGTCGGTACCGGTGACACCTGTCACTACCATGTCTCGTGACGGATAATTCCAGAATGCCGCGGATACAGGAGACAATGCGGCCCGGGTATCGGGAACCCTGATGTAGTTGACCCCTTCTTTGAACGAGTTCAGGGATTCAGAATGAACTACAGCGCAGGCACCTGCATCCAGGGCCTTGTCGATGTAACGATGCCCGTTGACGTGGATGCCGGGGAGGGCAAAGAAAAGACTGCCTTTTTCGGCTTTCCGTGAATCAATAATAACTGAAGAAATCTCCGGATCCTTATCTCCCCGCTTATCCACAGGATTCAGGCCGGCAATGAGTTTACTGAGGCACCGATTGTCCATGAATAACAGTGTATCTTTGCATCGAGGAGCTAGGGAAGTCATCCGAGGCTCTTTCAAAAACGCGCCTTTGGCCCGCATGCAGCGTTCGGCGGTGCTCGAAATGCCGCCGGATGCATGGCCGAGCAGGTTGTATGCAACCGACCAGACCATGTAGCTCTGCTACACTGCGCTTTCTGTGCTCCGGCGGCAGCGAGCTGCGAGTCTCGCTCGCTATTTGCGAACCAAATTCACGATTTTTGAAAGAGCCTCATACATTCGGGCGATTTAGGGGTTCATTCCCAATCGAACGAGGGGAAAACAGCGGCTTTGCAATGCGAAATTGCGGGCAATGAAGGATATTTCATTTCATTATAGATTTAATTCCGTTATATTCGGGCACAAGCGCCCTCCGGACCCTGATGAGGATGCGGGCACGGCGTTACAAGGAGAATTGCATGTCATCTGAAGTGAAGGCACCGAAAAAAGCCGCATCGAAAGCCGGTAAGAAACTCATAATCGTCGAAAGCCCGGCGAAGGCTAAAACAATAAAAAAGATGCTGGGGCGCGGTTATTCGGTTCTGGCATCTGTTGGTCACATTCGCGACCTCGAATCCAAAGGCCGGGGAAAGAAAGCATTCGGCATCGATCTGGACAACGGCTATGAGCCCCGTTATACGATAATCCCCGGAAAGAAGAAAACCGTTGATGAACTCAAAGCCGCCGCGGCCAGGGCTGATGAAGTATATCTGGCCCCCGACCCTGACCGGGAAGGGGAGGCCATCGCCTGGCATTTGAAAGAAGCCCTGGGGCTGGATGACGAACGCGCCAAACGCATTTCCTATCAGTCCGTTACGAAAAAAGCCGTAATTGAAGCCCTGGAGAATTCCCGGCCTATTGACATGAATCTTGTCGGCGCTCAGAAGGGCAGGCGTGTGCTCGACCGCATCGTGGGTTTCAGTCTGTCACCATTCCTCTGGAAAAAGGTCGCCAAGAATCTCTCCGCAGGGCGGGTTCAGTCAGTCGCCGTCCGGCTCATCGTTGAAAAGGAACGGACTATCGAAGCTTTCGTGCCCCGGGAATTCTGGAAAATTGACACTGAGCTTCATGCCGAGGAAGGGGACCGCAGTCCATTCAAGGCTTCTCTGGTATCCTGGAAGGGGGATAAGTTCGCCCTCGGTGGAAAGTTCTCATCTTCGGAAGTTGCAGCCAGGGACGTGGAAGCGGTACTGAAGGCTGCTTCCTACCGGGTTGCCGACGTGGTGAGTAAGGAAAATTCAAGTAAACCTCAGGCACCGTTCATCACAAGTACCCTGCAGCAGGCCGCTTCTGGCCAGCTTCGTTTCGGTACCCGTAAAACGATGCAGGTGGCCCAGAAACTCTATGAAGGCATTGAACTGAAAGAGGGCGCCGTCGGGTTGATTACATATATGCGAACCGATTCTTCGAGATTGGATTCGGAGGCCGTTTCCGATATCAGGGGTTGGATCGGTAATCATTACCCCGACCATCTCCCGGAATCCGCCCGTGAATACGGTACGAAATCCAAAGGCGGCGTGAAAACCCAGGATGCCCATGAGGCGATCCGACCCACATCCGTCGGACTCACACCGGAATCTGTGAAAGCCCATCTCACCAGCGAGCAGTACAAACTCTACGAACTCATATGGCGTCGGGCCGTGGCCAGTCAGATGAAAGATGCCAGATACGCCGTCACCACGATCAGGGTCGAGGCTGCCGACGGCATGCTGGAAGCCAAGGGCCGGGTGACCCTGTTCAATGGTTTTACAGTACTCACTCCTGAAGCAAAGAAAGTCAAAGAGGACTATCAGGACCTTCCGGCCCTCAATGGCGGAGAAAACCTGGCTCTCGATAAACTCACAGCCGAGCAGAACTGGACCAAGCCCCCTCAGCGTTTCACCGAGGCCAGTCTGGTGAGAGCCCTGGAGAAAGAAGGCATTGGACGTCCCTCCACATATGCCGCCATTATTCAGACCATTCGGGAAAGAGGGTATGTCCGGCTGGAGAAGCGTGCATTCCATGCCAATGAACTGGGTATTGCCGTGAACGACATCCTGTACAGGGAATTTCCCAATATCATGGATTATCAGTTCACTGCCACTATGGAAAGCAACCTCGATGCCGTTGAAGAAGGAAATATCGACTGGCACAGGCTGGTTGATGATTTCTACAAGCCATTCATCCAGCGGGTTGATGATGCCATTGAAAGTGCCGAACCCCTCAAAGGACGGAAGTGGGATGGTGATGAACGCTGCCCGGTCTGCAGCAGTGAACTCGTGCTTCGGTATTCCAAGGCCGGGGCTTTCCTCGGCTGCTCGGACTATCCGGATTGCAAGGGCCTGATGCCCCTGCCGGGTGAAGGGACCGATGACGGAGAAACCGACGGCGAACCGGTGAACTGCCCCAGCTGTGGGAAGCTTATGCTTCTCAAGTCGAGCCGATACGGCAAATTTTACGCCTGCAGCGGATATCCCGACTGTAATACAACAGCCAATCTGGGAGCCGACGGAAAACCGGTGTTTCTGCCGGATCTGAATATGGATTGTGATGAGTGTGGCACTCCGATGGAAATCAAATCCAAGAAACGCGGTCCGGTGATGG
>DAOVYP010000227.1 GCA_030635565.1 Spirochaeta sp.
ACCTCCGGCTGCTTTATGCGCGTATCGGCAAACCATTGTGCCCGAATGACGGCACTCCCATTAAAGAACAGTCCGTGGATCAGATTCTGGATGCTGTATTAACTTTTCCAGAAGGCCAGAGATTGATGATCCTGGCTCCTCTTGTAAGGGGGAAAAAGGGTGAGCACCGGAAATACCTGGAAGATGCCAGAAAGGCCGGTTTCCTGAGGATACGTATTAACGGTGAAATCCTGTCCCTGGACGACGACATTGTCCTGGACAAGAAACGGAAACACGATATCTCTTTAGTTGTAGACCGCATCAAGGCCGGCCCCGAAAGCCGAAAACGTATTGCCGAGTCAGTCGAGACTGCTCTTGAGATTGCCGAGGGGCAGATGAAAGTGCTCATCATCAGAGAAGAGGGAGATGAGGAACTTTTCTTTTCCGAAAGAAATTCCTGTCCTGAATGCGGTTTCAGCCTGCCGGAACTCCAACCGAGACTCTTCAGTTTCAACAGTCCATTCGGTGCCTGTCAGTCTTGTGACGGACTTGGTATGACTCAGGAATTCGACCGTAATCTCATCATGCCTGACCCCTCTCTCTCATTTAACGACAGGGGGCTGGCACCCTATAATCCAGATGCTGCCTGGCACCGCAGCTGGTTCAATGCCCTGGCGAAAACCTTGGATTTCAGTTTGGATACTCCTTTGGGTGAACTTGACGACTCGGTCATTGACGCCATGTTCGATGGAACGGATGAAGCCATCGAAGTCACATACATCAACAAGCAGGGTACCGGAAAATACGAGTATTCATCTCAATACAAAGGGATCTTTGCCGACCTCAAACGTCGGTACAGAGAATCCTCGTCATCCGGAATCAGGGGCTGGCTCGAAGGATTTATGACACGCCGATCCTGTGATGTATGCGGCGGCAGAAGACTGAAGCGCGAAAGCTTGAGTGTCTTTGTAGGCGGGAGGAATATATACGATACGACTGCAATGCCCGTGCATCAATCCAGGAGGTTTTTCGACTCTCTCAATCTCGATGAGACCGAAAGTCATATTGCAGAACAGATTCTTAAGGAAATCAGGGAGAGACTGCAGTTCCTGGAAAGCGTGGGTCTCGGTTATCTGACCCTTGAGCGTGAAGCCGCTACCTTATCAGGCGGGGAAGCCCAGAGGATACGCCTTGCAACCCAGATCGGTTCTTCCCTGGTCGGTGTTCTGTATATTCTCGACGAGCCGACCATCGGTCTTCATCAGAGAGACAATCAGAAACTCATCGATACTCTCACCCACCTGCGAGATCTCGGAAATACCCTGATCGTAGTGGAGCATGATGAACAAACCATAAAAACAGCGGATCATATTGTAGATATGGGGCCGGGAGCCGGAGTTCACGGCGGCAGAGTTGTCGCCCAGGGTACCCTTGAGACGATTCTCTCCAATCCCGAGAGTCCTACGGGGAGATACCTGTGCGGAATCGATTTCATCGAAGTGCCTGAGACTCGTCGAGTAGGCAGCGGCCAAAGCATAAGCATCACCGGAGCTCGGGAACACAACTTGAAAAACATCAGCGTAGACATTCCCCTGGGTACATTCGTAGCAATCACCGGTGTTTCAGGATCCGGAAAATCCACATTGCTCACCGATATCCTTTTTCCCGTCCTGTCCAATTCCGTCGGTCGTACCCACATGCCCACAGGGGACTACGACCGGATCACCGGAATCGACTATATCGATAAGGTTATCTGCATCAATCAAAGTGCCATCGGACGAACACCGAGGTCCAATCCCGCAACTTATGTCGGATTGTTCACTCCGGTCAGAGATCTTTTTGCAGGCCTGCCCGAGGCGAAGGCAAGGGGATATAAACCCGGCCGCTTCAGTTTTAATGTGAAAGGCGGCCGTTGTGAGGCATGTGAAGGCGCCGGGACCAAGAAAATCGAGATGCATTTCCTCCCTGATGTCTATATCACATGTGATGTGTGTAAAGGGCGGCGTTTTAACAGGGAAACCCTGGAAGTACGTTACAAGGGTCGGAATATCCATGAAGTACTGGAGATGACCGTCGAAGAGGCTCTGGAGTTTTTCTCCGCAGTTCCTTCCATCCGCAACCGCCTGACGACACTGAACGCCGTAGGTCTGGGTTACGTGAAACTCGGTCAGTCGGCTCTAACCCTGTCCGGGGGTGAGGCTCAACGAGTTAAACTATCTCTGGAACTGTCAAAGCGCAGCACCGGGAATACCTTCTACATTATAGATGAGCCGACCACCGGGCTTCATTTTGCCGACGTGAAGCAGCTGCTGGAAGTTCTTCAGACACTAGTGGACCGGGGCAATACCATTTGTATGATTGAACACAACCTCGATGTCGTTAAACAGGCCGACCACATCATTGATCTGGGGCCTGAAGGCGGGGATGGAGGTGGAGAAGTGATTGCCATCGGTACACCGGAAGCACTGGCTCAAACTCCATCATCTCATACCGGCCGTTATCTGAAGGAAGTTCTCAAACCACAGTGAGGCCTGAAGAGGATCGTTCACGACCCCGGCCGAACCGTCACGGAGCGGTTCATGCTCGATTCTTATTCATCCTGCTTTTCTTTTTTATAGCCCAGTTCTTTGAAATTCCGATTCTACACGCTCAGGAGTATCCGGCTGACAGTGATAATTCAGATATAATCAGCCGCAGTCTTGATCTTGATATTGCGACTTCCAGACGTGATGAGCTTGAAGCCTGGTGTTTGATCCTCGGCCTGGATGATGACGGGAATGATGAGGCTTTGCGAAGAAGACTGAGGGCGTACTACGGCCTCGGCGCATCGGAAGGCAGTTCTGATACAGAAACTCCCATTGGAACGAGAGTTGTTATAGAGTCCGCCAGACGCAGTGAGTATTTTCAGGTGAATATTGACTCTGAGGATTCGGAAACTATCATCAGGCTCTCCGGTGAAGTCGTAATTACAGTAAGTGAGCCGGATAGGGGTCGGTCACACCGGGTCGAAGCTGATACTGTAATTTTCAATCAGGAGCGAAACACGATTTCTGCCCTTGGAAACATCGTGTATACCGTTGATACGGGAGGTAGGGAAGAAAACTTCACGGGAGACAGTCTCACTTTCCAGGTTACGGACTGGACCGGTGTTATATTCCGTGGTACATCGGAGAGGCAGCAGGATGTCAACGGGGAGTCGGTAGATTTCTTCTTCAGGGGAGAGTCCATCAAGCGTTCGGGGCAGGATATCCTGGTTCTCAACGACGGTGTGATTACAAGCCATGACGATCCCAATCCCGATTATGCCTTGAAAGCAAGGAAAATTTGGATAACCGGTCCCGGAGAATGGGGACTTTTAAGTGCAACACTCTACGTTGGGCATGTTCCGGTTCTATACCTTCCGTTCTACTGGAAATCGGGAAGCGACATGCTTTTTAATCCGGTAATCGGTTTCAGAACCAGGGTCGGGTACTATTTACAAACGACAACATACCTGAAGGGGCGCAAGGAAAAGGACGACGGTTTCTCCATTATGGGATTCGGTGACTCCGCAAGTCCCGATTACGAGCTGAAAAGGGACGGGCTGTTTCTCATCCGCAGCGGAACAACCAACCCTGATGCAGCATCAGATAGAATTACCTTGAAGTACATGCTGGATATATATACGGCTCTGGGGGCCATGACGGGTCTGATGGGAGACTTCCCTGAAATTGGTGAGAACGGAGCATTCAATTTTTACGCCACTATTGGTATAAGCCGCAGTATAGATTCAAACGGCAGCGTGTATTTCAATGACGGAGGAACCGCAAGGGTATTCTGGAACAACAGTTATCTGGGACAGATGGTTATTCCATTCCGCTGGGGTACATATTTCGATCTTGAGCTGAGCGGATGGTCGTTCCATTTGGATTGGTATTCCGATCCATACTATCTGGAAGATTTTGGTAACCGGAAAGAGAATTTTGACTGGTTGAGCTTACTTCTGGGTGAAGAGGGTACCGATGTGAATGATCCCGACCTCGTCACCGATATGCGTTGGGAGATCAGCGGATCAGAATCCGTTTCCCCAGCCGGTACTTCGCCATGGCTGCAGACTCTGTCCCTCGATAATTTCCGGACGTCTTTAACCTGGAGGAACAAACCCAATTCGGATATTCCTCAACCGGCTAATTTGACTGATGTTAGTGATCCTAACTACCCGAATCAATTCGATCCGGCCCGGAACTTCTATTATCCCGACAGACTGATACTGCCTGATATCAAACTCTCTCTCAGGGGAGGCTCACCGAAATGGACGGTGAACAGACTGGATTCCCCTGAAGCTCTTGATAACCCGGGCACAGAAGATGTGGCCGGACTGGATGAATCCGAAGGTCCTGAATCAGTACCATACCATCGTTCTTTTGACGCCATTTACTCCGCCGGGCTGCTGAATGCTTCAATAAATTACGGACTCCAGACGCAGCTATACATTGAAAATAAGGCCAACAGCTCAGTCTGGGATGCTCCATCGGATATTGATTTCGTTTTTGAAGCAGCAAGGATCAACAGCACACAACGTGGTGATGTGTCCTACAATATTGATTTCTGGGATGGCCTGACGGGTCTCCGGGGCGCCACGAACCTCTCGGGTTTTTATCAGATTCATGCGGATATTTTCGGGAATAATGCCGTTATCAGCCCTACGACACGATTGGAAGACTATCAGT
>DAOVYP010000384.1 GCA_030635565.1 Spirochaeta sp.
CCGCTTTGTGATGCGCCGATTCAGAAGCTTCCCCTGGACGATGGGTCGCCCTGGCCATCCGAGGAGGCTCCGGTTACTTCGCCTCCACCCATGAGTTCCGATGAAAGAAAGGCTCTTTCCAGGACCATAACGACTCTCGGATTTCTGATTCCCGCGTCCATCGTCCTCACCGTTGACTGGTTTATTTCCAGAAGCCTGAACTGGTCGCTCATTGTACTGGTTTCCCTGGGAGCCGCCTGGCTGTGGGCACTGGTTCCGCTGATTTTCAACAGGAGGCCTTATCTCCTCATCGCTTCAATCACTGTGATTGCCCTGGCGCTGCAGGTGGCACTGGGCCTGCTTGCCGGCGATACCAGCTGGATCCTGCCGATCGGTATACCTATTGTGGGGAGTGCCGGAATACTGAGTACAGGTGTCACGGCGCTGGCCAGGTCGGCTCGAAGGGTCGGAGGGAATCTGGCCGGATGGATTCTTCTGGCTATTGCGGTTCTGTCTGTAGAAACCGACATACTCGTCAGCTCGTGGATGAACGAATCATGGTGGCCCGGATGGTCGATTATCGTCGCATCCACCCTGCTGCCCATTGCGGTTCTGCTTCTTTTCCTGCATTACCGGCCGTCACGACAGAAAAGGCTCCGCCGGTATTTCCACGTTTAGGAGCCTGTTGGTAGCGGCGGAAGGCTTTCTTTCTGAACACTGAGGTTCTTTTCAACCGTTAACATTTCCTTCTTCAAGCTTTTTAATTCGGCTTGACGGCTTTTAACCTCTTCTTCCAGTTTGGAAACCTGGATGGCTTTCTTATCTCTTAAAGCTTTGAACTCACTATATTCACGATGTGCCGAGAATGCCTTTCGCTCTTCCTCGAGAACACCGATCCGCTTATTGATCGCAGTCCATTCATTTCTCCGATTCTCTACTGCAGCAGGTACGGATTTCCCACTGGTATTCCCCAGCCACGCTTCACCCAGATTCCTGAAAGCATCATCCAACTCTATTCGCTTCTTATCCAGAGCGTTCTCAATCCAGGCCACCCTTCTGTGAACTCCGCCTTTACCGGGCAGCTCTTCAAGCGTAGAGTCCAGTACTTCCGTTTCACCGGTCAGGGCTTTCACTCGTTCTGTGATTTCGTCCCGACGCCTGCTCAGAGCACTTAATGTCGAAGAGGAAACAGCGGCGGGAGTATCGGTAAAAGCTTCGGGAATAATCATTTCCCGAAGGTTCCGGCCGGCATGTCCCCAGAGGCGGTCCAGCGCGGCAGAGGCGGTTTTCCGACGTCCGGCCAGTAAGAACGCTTTACCCCTGGAAATAATCGATACCGCCTTACTGCCGCTGTCTTTTTCGTTACGGAACATAGCATCTTCCGCTGCTTGAAGGCGCAGTTCCGCTTTCACCAGGTCGTCAAGTGCCTCTTCCATTCTTTCATCAATAATCCGGCCTGATTTCCATAATTCCCAAGTGCTTCGACCCAGTTCCTCAAAGAGAGGCTCCTCTTTATTTTTTATGTTACGGAGTTCGACATTCAGTGATTTCTTTTCTTCCTGTAATGCAGATCGTTTCTCATCATCAGCGAGCAGTCTGCGAAGAGATTCCTCCAGGTCCCGGATCCTGCCGGTAATTCCGACTATGGCATTCTTTTGTTTATCCAGAAACTTATCTTCTGCAAGTTCTGAATCAAAGACAGATTGTCCCAGATTGGCAAAAACGATAATTTCCTGCTCACGTTCGGCGGCAATGGCCTCATCCCGTACCGTGATTTTTCCGGTCAATTCTTTCCGATCACTCATATCAATTCTCCAGAATGATAATTTCCACTCTTCTGTTTCTACGCCGGCCTTCCTCGGTGGAATTATCTCCGACCGGCCGGGTATGTCCCATACCCCGGGTCATCACCTGAGTTTCATGCCTGACACCGCTGTCGATTAAATATCGTGCGACGGTCTCGGCCCTTTCCTCGGACAGCAGTTGACCGTCACTTCTGGAATTAATCCTGGCCGTATGTCCGACAACCAGAATATCCCTGCCGGGATATCGTAACAGAATTTCGGAAATATTCATCAGCTTGGATTCTTCTCCAGGCAGCATCACCGGCTCATCGGGAACGAAATGAATATCCTCAAGTGAAATGCTGACACCTGCGTCGGTCACTTCAACTCTCACATAATCATCGGCCAGCTCTTCGATTTCCTTCACCAGAGCATCCTTGTTCAGAGGCTCGGCGTAGAATGCCTTTCCTTGAGTCGTGCCCCGGAAAGTCTCTCTCTTACCGTTACTCAAGTAGTAAATATACTCAAACCAGCCTTCAGAAGCATAATTACGGCCTTTTCCAGAATCCCAGTAAATTTCCTGATAGAAATCTCCATAGATGCCAACGGGGTAGTAGGAATATTGGGAGAGAAACAGGTATTCCTCGGACATCGGATCCAGGTTCCAATTGTAGTCATAACGGATCTCGACTTTTTCCAGCGTATTCGAATCTATCACTACCGATCCGATGTATTCATACTCGGCGGTAAAATCGAGGGTCAGGACCCCGGGAATTTCAAATCGGGGAAACCAATCAAATAATTCAGTACCATCAGCGCTCCAACGATCACCGGGAGTCAAAGATCTACCTGGAAATACCGGAATGTTCCTGACAGTCGGTACCGGTGTGAGATCTTTGAAATCCGTAAGCAGGCCCAGGCGACTCCGATTGTATTCCGCCTCAAACTCACCGTGCAATTTGTAAACACCGGACTCTTCAGATTTCTCCGCAATCTGATAACGATTCCATAACCTGCCGTCAGCACCCGCACCTTCAAGTATATCCACAGAAATTTTATTCAATATCTCAGTTTGATAGAACAGTTCACCATCAATGAACACTTCCTCATTTACGACACTTGTCAGATGCCATCGATCCCCTTCGACATGGCTGTATTCGAAAAGCACCTGAGCTTCGGCCTGAACGGATGGGAGAATCGCCTGCAGGATGACCAGGGTTATGGTGAGAAATATTCGTAAGGCTGGTTTATCCATCTATTACAGTATAGTTCCACGGGATATGGAAGTCAGGTCACGTTATCAAGCACAAAAAGGGCAAGAGCTGAATTCATGATAAACCCGATGACAAAAACCAGACCGGCAATCAGTTCGGAAATCAGGGCCCGGCGGCGAC
>DAOVYP010000292.1 GCA_030635565.1 Spirochaeta sp.
GCCGGGGCCATCCTCGGTCGCATAACGTTCGATATCGAAAACGGCAGCCGTAGAAACCATGTCGAAGTCTATCCGGTTCTCTGGAGACACTTTCCGCAGGTTTCTCCGATTTTCAGCTTCGTGGGGACAACGACCCGTTCTCTTCCATCGTCGTTCTGTTCCTTGTTGATCTTGGCCATCATTATCCCGAATGAGCTTTTACACAGGGCCTCGATGTTCTGCTGAACTGCCGTTAGCTTGGTGGTATACAAACTGTATAACGGTATGTCATCGAAACCGACCAGTGAGATGTCCCCGGGTATGGAAATTTTCATACTGTTCGCCTTGGTCAACACACCGAAAGCCATCTGATCGTTGGCACTGAAGATTGCAGAGGGCCACTCGGGAAGAGTCAGAAAGTATTCGAGAGCGCCGATTCCTGATTCGAAACGCAGATCTCCCTGGTAAACAAGTTCCGGCGTGAACGGAATATCATTACGTTCCAGAGTATCCCGGTACCCCCTGTAACGGTCATCGGCCGAGGTCCAACCATCAGGTCCCCCGATGAAACCGATATTACGATGATTCAATTGAATCAGATATTCGGTGGCCTGGCATCCACCCAGGTAGTTGTCGCTGGTGACTTCAGAAATCAGCCCTTCCTGGAAATGACGGTCGAGCAATACCGTTTCCGTGGATTGCCGGGCCCTTTCGATTGTGGCATTTGAGATACCCTCGGAGAAAATGATGCCGCCCACCTTGTTATCCAGAAGATAATCCAGATAGATTCGTTCTTTTTCTTCATTATTTTCGGTATCGCATACCGTGAGAGGTATGTGCTGCTCCATGGCCAGATGACTGATTTTCCGTACAATCAGGGCAAAAAACGGATTAAGGATATCGAATACAAATAACGCCAGGCCCCATCGCGACTGGGAACTGAGGCGTGAAGCGAAGGGATTCGGGCGATAGCCCAGTTCTTCCATTTTAGATTTAATGCGATTTCTCAGCGGCGCCGCAACAATATCCGGATTGTTGAGGACCCGGGAAACCGTGGCAGGTGAAGTCTCACAGAGTCTGGCTATCTCAGTGATGTTGTATTGACCCACAAAACCTCATCCTTTATTGAAATCGATTTCAACACTAATTATGGTAGTGGGCATTATTGGCACTGTCAATGAAACTCCCCGTCAGGAACACCGAGGGTTGATACGCCGAATATCCAAGATTTTCATTTGATTCACCCTGTTACACATGTTATTATGCAATTATACTGAAACCGTTTTCATAGCAGGGGGTTGGCCATGACCAATAGATTACAGAAACTCCGTGACGGGTTGTTCGAGAACTTTCCGGAGATCTGTCCGGAACGCGCCGTCATATTTACCGAATCAATGAAGAAAAGTGAAGGTCAGCCCATAGTAAAAAGGCGGGCCCAATCCTTTTATGATGTTCTCGAGTCCATGACCATTTTCGTCAGAGACGGAGAACTCCTCGTGGGTAACCAGGCAGGTTCCGTTCGTGCCGCACCGGTTTTTCCGGAATATTCCACCGACTGGATCGTCAATGAATTCCGTGGCGAACCTTATCATTTTGCCCAGCGGCCCTGCGATCAATTCACCGTTAGTGATAAGGCCAAAGGGCAGATCCTCGAAACCATCGACTACTGGAAGAATAAAACACTCTTCAACAGCATATGGAGCCAACTCCCTGAGCCGGCCAAAGTGGCATGGGAAATCAACGCCATCGACGACACATGGTGTACAGCGGCCGGTCTCGGTAATGTCCTCCCCGATCATGCAATGGTTCTCAAAGAAGGCCTGAACGGTGTCATCGCTCAGGCACAGAAGAGGCTCGATGAGCTGGATCTGACGGAACCCGGCACCATTTCTCAGTATTGGTTTCTCCAATCGGTCATTATTACCAATAAGGCTGTCATCAATTTCGCCGGCCGCTTCGCGGATAAACTCGCCGAAATGGCGGACAGTGCCGCTGATCCGGTAAGAAATCAGGAACTGCTCACCATGTCCGACAATTGCCGGCAGGTTCCGGCCGGCCCGGCAAAAACATTCTGGCAGGCCGTACAGACCGTCTGGTTCATCCAGCTCATACTCCAGATCGAAACCAACGGCCATGCCATTTCCCTCGGGCGATTCGACCAATACCTCTGGCCTTACCTGAAAAATGATATGGAGAAAGGAATCATCACACGGGATTTCGCCCTGGAACTCGTGGAATCATTCTTCATCAAGGCCAACGAGATCAACAAACTCCGCTCATGGCCGGACAGCGAATATTTCCCCGGATATCACCTGGCCGAAAATCTGGCCATCGGGGGACAGACCGCAGACGGTAAAGATGCGGTGAACGATCTCACCCACATTGTGCTGGATACCACCGGCGAAATGGGCTTAACCAAACCGTCGGTTTCCCTGAAGTGGTTCGAAGGTACATCCGACGAATTCATGCACCGGGCCCTGGAAGTCGTCCATGAACACAAGGGCGGTCAGCCGGCACTCTACAACGACCCGGGAGTCATGAGAATCCTGAAGAATATGGGCGTAGCCGAGGAAGATCTATACACATGGGCACCGGTAGGTTGTATCGAAGCCTCAGTCCCGGGCAAATGGGATTTCGCGGCCAAAGGCTCCTGGCTGAACCTGGCCAAGGTATTCGAGATAACCCTGAACAACGGCACCGATCCGGCAACTGGAATAATGCTGCTTCAAGGCAATGGAACCCTGGATACCTTTAAGAATGCCGATGAGATTATGAAGGCCTACAAGCGTCAGCTCCGCTATTTCATGGAACTTCAGGTAATCGTGGAGCATATCAGTGATGAGATGCATATCCTTCATGACCAGAATGCCTTCAGATCGTCATTGATCCACGACAGTATCGAGCGGGGAAAATCCCTTATCGAAGGCGGCGCCCGGTATACGGCCGACGGCGGACCCACCGCCGGTGCGGTATCCGTTGGAGATTCATTTACGGCTATTCATTACGCCCTGTTTGATAAAAATGTGTTCACACCCGAACAGCTCATCCATGCAATGAAAACCAATTATGAGGATGAGAGTACATCTCCAACCGGTTTCGAAATTCAGCAGACACTCATCAACAAAGTTCCGAAATTCGGTAATGATGATGATTATGCGGACCGATGGACTGTGGAAATCGATGAGTTCCTCGGATCCACCTACCACAATGAATTCAAGAGTTCCCGCTTCGGAAAAGGCCCCATTCCCGGGACTTTCTCATTGAGTCTGAGCTCGGTCACCGGCAACGTCGCCTTCGGCAAATCCGTAGGGGCTCTCCCGAACGGTCGGAAATCCGGAGCCCCGGTGAACAACGGAGTATCCCCATCCAACGGTTCGGAACAAAGCGGCCCCACAGCAGTCATCAATTCCGAAGCAAAGCTGCCGAGTATCTGGTTCCAGAAAGGATCGATTTTCAACATGCGGCTTTCGGCGGACGCTCTCACCAGCGAAGCCGGCAGGAACCGCGCATTGGCCCTGGTGAAGTCTCACTTCAAGAACAATCAGTTTCATATCCAGTTCAACGTGCTGGACAATGAAACCCTGATAGATGCACAGGAAAATCCCGTTGAGTACCGGGATCTGATGGTTCGAATCGCAGGTTACAGCGCGTTTTTCACCCCCCTGAACCGGGAGCTGCAGAACGATGTCATCGAGCGAATGAAGTTTGATGTGAAGTCATAATTCCTGGGGGGTAATCAGATGGTCACCCGGGGATTCACCTTTTCAAAATCGGATTCGATAAGGGTTGCAAGATCGGATAAAGCCTCTTTTTCATCGCCCCCGTCAGCCTCGATACGAATCTCGGTTCCCCGGGAAACGTTGAGGAGGATTACCTTGATGATGTTCTTGGCGTCTGCGGGTTTTTCGCCCTTGAAAACTGTGATGCTGCTGTCATAAAGTTTTGCTGTTCTCACGAAGAAATCCGCCGGCCGGCTGTGCAGCCCGGTATCGTTCTTTATGATTATTGTCATATCAATCATATTATTTACTCCCGGGGTATTTCTTCCGCAGTATGCGAAGTATGGATTTCAGCGTAACGGTATA
>DAOVYP010000005.1 GCA_030635565.1 Spirochaeta sp.
ATCGCCGCCATGAGGCAGGCTTTTCTGGATAACGCCCGGATTATAGCCGAAAAAGCCGTCGCCGAAACCGGAATGGGAAACGTCGACGACAAGACGATTAAAAACACCCTGGCCGCCTCTAAAACCCCGGGTGTGGAGGATGTGGAGCCTTCGGTTTTCACCGACGAACACGGACTTACCCTGGTGGAACGGGCCCCCTACGGGGTAATCGGTGCCATTATCCCCAGTACGAATCCCACTGCTACGGTGATATCCAACGGCATCGGTATGGTGGCGGCGGGAAACACCGTCGTCTTCAATCCCCATCCGGCGGCCCGTGAATGCTCATGTCTGGCCGTGTCCCTCATCAATGAGGCTGTGGCAAAGATCGGGGGACCGGCTCATCTGCTCACCGCCGTGGCCGAACCGACTATACAAACGGCCGAGCAGTTGATGACGCACAAAGACATCGCCCTCCTGGTGGTAACCGGCGGCCCCGGTGTGGTTCGGGCGGCCATGCGGAGCGAAAAGAAGGTAATCGCCGCGGGACCCGGGAATCCTCCCTGTGTGGTGGATGAAACAGCGGACATTGTTAAAGCGGGCCGTGACATCGTAGCCGGTGCCGGATTCGACTGCAATATCATCTGTATATGTGAAAAAGAGGTGATCGTCGTCGAGTCGGTTGCAGACGCTCTGAAGGAAGCCATGCGCTCCTCCGGGGCTTATGAACTCACCGGAGACGAAATCAGCAAGGTGACTGAACTCATCATCCAGGACCCCGGCGGTCCCGGAAATGAGGGGGCCGTCAACAAGAAATATGTCGGGAAATCTCCTATGGTAATCGCGTCACACATCGGTGTGTATATACCCGATGGAACGAAGATACTGCTCTGCGAAGTGGACAAGGATCATCCCCTGCTCTGGACTGAGCAGTTGATGCCTGTCCTTCCTCTGGTGAGGGTGAAGGATGTTGATACGGCCATCAGCCTGGGTTTCGAAATGGAACATGGATACAGACATACGGCCATCATGCATTCCCGGAACATCGATAAGCTCTCGGATATGGCAAAGCTGATGAACTGCTCCCTGTTTGTGAAAAACGGACCCAGCTACGCCGGTCTGGGAAACGGCGGTGCGGGATTTACATCATTTACAATCGCCAGTCCCACCGGAGAGGGTCTCACCCGGGCCCGTACTTTCACCAGGGAGCGGCGCTGCACCCTGGTTGACCGTTTCAGGATCGTCTAGATGAAGATCGGGGAAGTGATCGGCCGAGTGGTCAGCGAAAAGAAAATCGAGAGCTTCAACGGGCTCACACTGCTGCTGGTACAGCCTCTGGACGAGATGAGGAAACCCGTCGGGAACCCCCTGGTGGCCATTGACACGGTTCGGGCGGGAGAAGGTGATCTGGTGATGTATGAAGGTGGCAAGGAGGCCGCCATGAGTCTGCCGAACTGGTTCAACCCCGGTGACGCGGCGATTATCGGCATCATTGACGCGCTGTATACGGAGGAAGGAGCATGATTCCGGCCCGTATCATCGGTCAGGCGATCTGTTCCGTCAAAGACGGTATGTACGAAGGTGAAAAGCTCCTTCTGGTCCGTCCGGAGAATCCCGACGGTTCGTCAGCCGGGGGATCATTCCTGGCGGTGGATGCCGTTCAGGCAGGTCTTGGAGACCTGGTGCTGGTAATCGACGAAGGCGGATCGGCCAGGCAGATTCTGGACAAATCATCCATGGGTACCATTCGGACGGTAATCGCCGCCGTTATCGATAATATCTCGCTTGGAGAGTGAACATGAGTGTCAATGAACAGGACAATGTGAAACGTGTCTCTCTGGGCTGCGACCACGGGGCTGTTGATGAGAAATTAACCATCAAACGCTACCTGGAAACCCTCGGGTATGTCGTAAAAGATGTGGGCTGTCAATCAGGAGAACGGGTGGACTATCCGGATATCGCCGCGGCGGTCTGCAGAAAAGTCACATCCGGAGATTGTGAGAGGGGCATCATGCTGGACGGTGCCGGAATCGGTTCGTCTATGGCCTGCAACAAGGTTCGGGGGATACGGGCGGCACTCTGTTATAACCTGCGGACTGTCATCAACAGCCGGGAGCATAATAATGCCAACGTTTTAACCCTGGGCGGTCCTTTGCACGACGCGGGTGAACTCTGTGAAATGGTCAGGGTGTGGCTGCAGACCCGGTTTCCCGGGGGACGGCACCTGGCAAGGGTCAACAAAATAATGGCCCTGGAGAGGGGAGGAGATTACTAAATGGACCAGAACGCATTGATTGAAAAAATCGCCGAAGAAGTGATGAAAAGGCTACAGGGCACCGTCGTCTCATCTCCCCGCCCGGACGGACCCGATGGAACCATTTCCCATGCCGAAATGGCCCGGTACATCGACCATACGCTGCTGAAACCTGAGTCCACCAATGAGCAGTTCGACCAGATTGTCAAGGAATGTCTTCAGTACAATTTCAAGTCTGTTTGCGTCAATTCGAATTGGGTGGAATACGTGGCTCGTCAGCTCCAGGGCTCGGATGCCGAGATCTGTTCGGTGGTAGGTTTTCCCCTTGGTGCCATGACGTCCCGCAGTAAAGCCTTCGAGGCCAGGGAAGCCCTTGCCGACGGGGCCACGGAAATCGATATGGTTATCAATATCGGTGCCCTGCGCTCGGGGAAATACGATCTGGTGGAAGAGGACATACGTGCCGTCCGCCGGGCTACCAGGGCCGGTACGGTTCTGAAGGTGATACTCGAAACATGTATGCTCTCCCAGGAGGAAAAGGTGATCGGTTGTGAGCTGTCAAAGAAGGCCGGGGCGGACTTCGTGAAAACCAGCACCGGTTTCAGCAGCGGCGGTGCCACCGTGGAAGATATCCGGCTGATGCGTCGTACCGTCGGGCCTGATATGGGTGTAAAAGCCTCGGGCGGTATCCGTACCTGGGATACCGCGGTGGAGCTGATCCGGGCCGGCGCCAACCGGCTGGGTATAGGATCGAGCATCAAGGTGATGACCGGCGGGGTCGCCGAAGGCAATTACTGATTTCCGGGGATTGCCTTAGCGCCTCGATAATCCTAGTCTTTTACCATGGATTCACTTTATTCCCGGCTCGCGGATCAATGGGATTTCCTCTTCCCTCCGGATTCAGAACGGATTTCGTTCCTGACTGAAATTTTGGATAATCTGACCTCTGGCGCCCGAATTATCGAGGTGGGCTGCGGGACTGGGGCTACCGCCATCAGCCTGGCAACCCTCGATTATGCCGTTGCGGCCTCAGATCTCGACACCGACATGACAAAGATAGCGCAGCGGTCGGCCGGGGAAAGGGCCTCATCAGGCTCGGAGGATTATTACCCTCAGGCCGGTCAGGTTCGCTTCACCGCAGACGATATGATCGGTGCTCTTGAAAAAGCGCCGGCTCATTCGGCTCATGCCGTTCTGTGTCTCGGCAACACCCTGCCCCACCTGACCGCTGCCGGAGAAATGAGGCGCTTCTTCCCTGCGGCCGGAACCGCACTGGTCACCGGGGGTAAACTGGTGATTCAGATTCTCAACTATCCCCGGATTCTCCGCCTGGGGAGCCTGGAATTGCCGGATCTTGAAGGAGACGGACTCCTGTTTCGGCGAAGGCAGACCTTTGATGCCGATTCGGGTCTCGTCATCTTCGACACTGAGGTGGAGTCCGGCGGCCGGACAGAACACCGGAGTCACAGTCTGCTGCCTGTAGATGTGAAAGACCTGAAGAATCCTGCGCTGGAAGCGGGACTTGCACCCTCCGGGATTTTCCGGGATTGGGAGGGCACTGAGTTTGACGGCAGCGCTCCCTGGCTGGTTTCAACATACACAAGTACCGGGGAGAGCTCATGAAACACTGTAACTTCGTTATTGTCGGTGCCGGAAGTGCCGGCAGAACCGCCGCTGAAACTCTTGCAGAAAAAGCCCCGGATGAGTCGATTCTTATTATCGATGCCGAGGATAATCTGCCCTACAAGCGGACCAGGGTGAGCAAAAACGTGAAAGCGGGATACGAACCGGATGATTTCGCGGTTCACGAAATGGACTGGTATCAGGATAACGGGGTGGAACTCATGAAGGGACAAGCGGTTATCCGAATGGATCCCGATGCCCATACCCTGACACTGGAATCAGGATCACTTTCATACTCATCTCTGCTTCTGGCGACAGGCGCACGCCCCCGTATCCCCTTCACAATGCCTCCCGGGAATTGGTCCACGTTGTGGACGGTCCGGGACGGACTGGCTCTCCATGAGAAATTCACCGATTTGAAGAAAATCGCCGTTGTGGGTATCGGAGTACTCGGCGTGGAGGTGGCCTGGCAAACTTCGCTGGCGGGGCTTGAAACGGTACTGGTGGGACGAAATACCCGGCCCATGATGAAATATCTGGATCAGGTCACCGCTGATCCCCTGGAGAAGGCCATTCGTGAATCAGGTATAACCCTGTACCTTGAACGAACTGTGTTGGATATTGCAGGGCATCCGGAAGGCGAAGGTATTGTCCTCGAGACCGATAAAGGGCCTCTCGAGGCCGATTTTGCCATTCTCACTGTCGGTGCGAAGCCTGAATTATCATTGGCTCTTTCCTCCGGTATCCGGGTCGGGACGGGCATCCTGGTGGATTCTTCCTTGAAAACCTCGGCACCGGATGTCTGGGCGGCGGGAGACTGTGCCGAACATCCCGGCGGTCTGGTGACGGGCCTGTGGCATTCGGCGGAGCATCAGGGACAGCTGGCGGCTCTCGGCATGCTCGGCCGGTATACAAAAAATGACAATCCGCCGTACCGGTTGAAATGCGAGGTATTCGGCGGGTTCTGGTTTTCCGCCGGCCCCGTGAATGCCCCGGTGGGTACAGAATGTCTCGGTCCGGCTGAAACCCGGGGGTCGAAAAGTATCATCTGGAGTCTCCGTTTTCGAAATGGAAAAATAGCCGCTATGGCAGCCGCCGCTCCCTCGGGAATGGAGAAATCTGATGCCAAAACGGCACAGAAGCTCCTGTTGGACGGTGCCGGCCGGGATGAGGTACATTCGGTACTGTTTGACCGTTCCCCGGCTCTCCGCTAAGGTGAAGTCATGAAACGAACGCTGCTTTCCGCGTAACTGCTACCAAAGAATCACCACAAGATTGGGACTCACCGCGTCTTTGAACAGCGGTACAACAGTCTTGCTTCCGCCCGATTGGGCAGTGCAACAAATTCCGAAAGAATGTGAGATTTGTCCCTTTTCCCGACTCTACGGTACCTCCTACTGACTTCTCTGGTTAATTCCTTTCGTGATTTCATAGACAGCCTCATAGCCCCGAACCTCCTTTTTCAAAGGTCGTTCGAGTAGATTTTAGTTATGAGGCAACCACTATGTTTGGAATAGATTATTCATGAGGCAATTCGGCCTGTTGACAGCGCTGACGACCTGTAGTACAATTCAACCATGAGGTCGAAACGTTTCGACAAAATTGAGAAACAAAGGGTGCTTATTCATGGGACTTCGGAGAGCGGTCTTTGCTCCCGTCGCAGACGTAAGGTTATGGCGGCATGAGTAGACTGAAGAAGAAAAGAGCAACGATCACTGACATAGCGAGAGAGGCCGGCACCTCGATCTCCACGGTCTCATACGTGCTGAATGATGGCCCGAAACCGGTGTCTAAAGAAAACCGAAAAAAAATCCTTGATGTAGTTCACCGCCTCTCTTATACCCCGGACATGGTTGCCAGAGGTCTGAAGCGCAGAAGGACCATGTCGCTTGGTGTCATTTTCCCCGACATGACCAACACCTATTTTCCGGAGATTTTGAGGGGCATTCTGGAAATCACCCAACATGAAAAATACAACATCATGCTCAGGAATGCGTCCCAAAGTGTCGCTGCTCAGAATGACTGTATCCGGGATCTGTTATCACAGCGAGTGGATGGTTTTATCATCAGGCCGATAGCAGGGAGCCAGGTACCTGCTATACTTTGTGACTCGGGAATTCCCTTTGTGGTTGTGGACCGCTCTGAACGTGGATGGAAACGGTACGACTCTGTATCATTGAACAACCGGAAAGCAATCAGTACAGCGGTCGAAATGCTGGTTCGTGAAGGACACGAGAGCATTGCCCTGATCACTGGACCTAGGGAAACGGGCACCAGCATCGAAAGAGTGAATGGATTCATGGATGCCTCAGATCTCCATCGGCTTCGTGAGGATAAATGTCGTGTCCTGTACGGGAAGTACTCTGTTGAAACGGGTCGTGATTCCGTACACACGATCCTCAATGAGAACCCCGGTATCTCGGCAGTGGTTACGGCAAGCACAGCAATCACTTTTGGGGCGATCCAGGAACTCAGACGACAAGAGATGAGAATCTCTGTTGAAATGTCTTTGGTGGCATATGGCTACTCGAAATGGCTGACACTTCTCTTCCCTCCTGTCACAACAATCGAACAGCCGGTGGTCGAGATGGGTAGAAGGGCGGTGCACATTCTCCTCCAGTGCATCGAAAAAGAAGATAGCGGGAGTCGAGTGCGGGAAATCATTGATCCGGTAATTATTGATGGGGTATCCCATCAATCGAATTTCTAAGTGCAAGGAGATGCATCATGAAAAGGCTAGTGATTCTAGTAGTAGTTCTATCTATGTTTGGCGGTTATTGCATGGCGGAGGCGCAGGGAGAGGTGCCTGCAACGGAAGGGGAGCTCTCCGGATCCGTAACAATCTATACGTCAATGCGGAGGGCGGTCATCGAGAAATTGAAGGCGGACTTCGAAGCAGGGTACCCCGGCACAACGATCGACGTGTACAGGTCCGGCACCAGCGAAGTTCTGGCCAAATTTCAGGCGGAGGAGTCCGCAGGTGCTGTTCAGGCGGACATACTGTCGGTCGCCGACATGTCCGTGTTCAGAGACCTCTATGCCAACGGAATGATCTCGGGTTATAGCCCAGAGAATCTGGACCAGATCAACGAAATGTTCAAGCACGAGAACGGTGACTACAACGAGTACCGGTGGTCGGGTGTTAGCATTATCTACAATACCAACATGGTTGAGACTTCTCCAACTAGCTGGGCCGATCTACTCGCGCCCGAATACGAGGGCAAGATTGTCATGGCAGACCCTCAGTATTCTGGAACCGTTGTGGCCACGATTGGCACGCTGGTCAACACCCCCGGTCTCGGTTGGGAGTTCTTCGAGGAGTTCGCAGCCAACGGTGGAACGGTTGTCAAGAGCAATGGAGAGGTAGGCAAGACTGTAGCCGGGGGCGAGTTTGCCGTTGGTATCATCGTTGATGGCAACGCCTACAATCTGAAGGTCGATGGGTCTCCGGTTGACTATGTGTACCCCGATGAGGGTTCGGTGCTTCTGGTTCAGCCGATAGCGATCCTGGACAATTGCACAAACATGACGCTCGCCAGAGCGTTCCTGGACTATATGTACAGCGAGGAGGCCATGCGCGGCATGACGGAAAATGGCTACGTGCCGGTTCTTCCCGGAACCTCAGTGATAGACTTGGATTTCGACGCGGTCAAGCTGCTCGAAACAGATTGGGGCTATATCTCTGAGAATCGAGGCGAGATGGTGGAACGCTTCTTGTCCTTATTCAACCAATAGCACCCGGAATCAGGAGCGCCCACTTGATCACATCCAATACCCATACCTGGCAACGAAGAGAGCGTGTCCTGGAAAGAAAGTCCGGCCTGTCACCCGGTTGGTGGTGGGTCGGGTTGCTGGTGGTGATGATTGTAACGGGATACCCTCTTCTGCAATTGCTCCTGAAGATACTTCAATTCGACGGGAGGCTATCGCTTGAAAGTTTGCATGTTGCATTCACGGGAAAGAAATACCTCACCTCATTCCTGAACACCCTGTATGTCGGCTTGCTCACGACCACCTTCTCGTTACTGATCGGTGTACCGCTTGCCCTGGTCGTCGGTCGGATAAGGATTCCGGGCGGCAAGTTGTTGAGGGTGATACTGATGATCCCCTACCTGATCCCAGGATTTGTCTTCGCTTTCGCGTGGAGAGAGTTGCTCGGGCCGGTCGGCTACCTCAACAAGTTCTATATGTTGATCAGCGGCGCATCAGAACCCCTCTTCAGCATCTACGGGCCGGTCGGTGTCGTTCTGATCCTCGTGTTGCGGGGATATCCGATAGTATTCATCACGGTCATTCGAAGTCTGCGAAACATGAATGCAGGGTACGAGGAGGCGGCGGAAGTCTTCGGAGCCGGGAGTCTCCAAACTATGCGGACCATTACCCTGCCATTGATGCTGCCGTCTATCTCCGGGGCGGCAATCCTGGTCTTCTCCAGCTCAATAGCAAACTTTGGAGTCCCGGCAATTCTTGGCAGCCCGGAAGGATTCTATGTCCTCACCACCCAGATCTACTCAACGATCCTTTCCTACGGGCTGGACAACAATCTCAACATCGCCGCTTCTCTTTCTCTATACTTGATCGCAGCCGGGCTGTTGTTCCTGGGGCTTCAATCGAGGATCATTTCACGGCGCAGTTATGTAGTTGTAACGGGCAAAGGAGGCAGAACCGACCTCGCACCACCGGGGCCAGAAGGCTGGGTCTATACACTCGTTCTGAGTTTGATGGGATTTGCTCTCGTAATTCTTCCCCTCGTTGCGATAGGCCTTTCATCCATCACGCGAGCCTATGGACTAATGCCTAGATTTGAGAACTTCACATTAAAACACTTTACCTCGCTTCTGACAGATACATTTACGACAACGGCCCTTAGGAACTCGTTTTTTCTTGCATTTCTTTCAGCTACGCTGTGCACGATCATCGGATTCTTGATTGCCGTTGTGACCGAGAGATCAAAGATTCTGGGCCGAAAGATTCTGGATTTTGTCGCAACGACGCCACGTTCAATCCCGGGGACAATCATTGCCCTCGCCTTCATTCTGGCCTGGATCCGGCCTATACCTCTGCTCGGGATTTCGCTGTACAACACCTTCTGGATTATTCTACTGGCCTATCTTTCGCGTTTTCTCGGTTATACGGTGCGGACTATTAGCGCAACCCTCAAACAGATCTCGCCGTCTTTGGAAGAAGCGTGCCTGATTTCCGGGGGCAAGAACTGGCAGCGGATCGCCCACATTCTGACGCCTCTGAGCGTGGAGGGTCTTGCAGGCGGATGGCTCCTGGTCTTTATTCCTTCTCTGAATGAATTGACGATGTCGATCTTACTATATTCTTCCGGCAAGGAGACAATAGGAGTAGCGGTCTTCTCGCTACTCCAGGAAGGTAAGATCGGGCGTGCTGCCGCATTCTCCATCGTAATAATCGTGATCGTTCTCCTAGGAGACAGGCTTCTCCACAGGGTCACAAAAGGCAAGAGGAGCCTTCTGGGATGACCAAGGTATTTGAACGAAGGGTATGGAGCGATACCACCGAAGCATTTGAATATTGCATACAAGACCGATGCGTTCGATGTCAGAACTGTTTTAAAGGATGGAAAAGCGATGGCTGATGTTCAATTTAACAAGATAACAAAGAGGTTTGGCGACATAACTGCCGTCTCGGATTTCAGCCTCTCCATCGAAGAGGGCGAATTCATTACACTCCTGGGTCCATCCGGGTGTGGCAAGACAACCACATTACGTCTTTTAGCCGGTTTCTATCCGCCAAGTTCCGGCAGTATAAAAATAGGTGGGGAACCGGCCAGCGATCTTGAGCGAAACGTTTTCCTGCCCCCGGGACGACGTAGGCTCGGGATGGTTTTTCAAGACTATGCCCTTTGGCCCCACATGACTGTCTCTGACAATGTCAGATACCCTCTCAAGATAGCAGGCAGACCGCGGACCGAGCAGAATGCAAAGGTTGATGAGATCCTGGCGATCGTTGAGATGTCGGGTTGCGAACAGAGGTTCCCCCATGAGCTTTCCGGAGGCCAACAACAGCGTATCGCCCTGGCGCGGGCACTTATTTCAGACCCGAGAGTCCTTCTCCTTGATGAGCCGCTCTCAAATCTCGATGCGTCTTTAAGAGAGAACATGAGGGTGGAGATCAAGAACATCCACAGGCGACTGGGTGTTTCGATTCTCCTCGTCACTCACGACCAGGCAGAAGCCATGTCAATGTCAGACAGGATTGTGGTGATGGACCATGGGTGCATTCATCAGATCGGAACGCCCGAAGAACTCTACGACTCGCCTGTAGACGAATTCGTTGCCTCTTTTGTAGGGAAGGCAAATTTTTTCAAGGTCAGACAAGTTGGCACGATGCTCTATCTCTGTGGCGACAGCAGGAGTGACGGTGCTTTCGCTGACGAAGAATTTCTTCAGCCACTTGAGTCCGCTCACATTCAAGGAAGTCCCGTCAGGGGTTTGGGGTGCGCCAAACCAACAGACTTTCAAATTTCAAGAGACGCTCCGACGGGGGCCCATGGTATCATCGAGAGCTCTCTCTTTATTGGTGACTCGGTTGTCTACTATGTTAGGGTCGGTTCGATACAGTTTCAGGTGAAGACTGAGGACCGGAGTTTTGAAATTGGCACCGATGTTTCGGTTTCCTTCAAGAAGGTTATCCTCTTCTAGTGGAGTACACATTCATCAATCCCAACACCTATTTCATCACCGAAAACGTCAGTCCATCGTCCGTCCTGTTCTCTTTTGCTGCTCCTCGGGCTTCGATCTTTCACATCAGGACAACATCTGCGAGTGGCCGGATCAGCAATGCATCAACGAAGGAACTCAATATTGTTGGAAGGCTTGAGATCGGAGATCTTGAAGAGGGGCTTATGCATACGGCTGAATGTACTATTGAAACGCCGAGCACACATTCTACTGAGGTACCGACCACGCTTGCCCACTCAGGGGGGGATCAGCATCGTCCACCACAGGAGTGTTTTTCTGTAGGGCCCTATTCTGTCACTTTCAAAACTCTTGACCGACCGACAGGTCGACCAATGATCCACCTTGCGGTAGTCGGAGACCCTCACATATCCGTTAACAGGACGAACCGGAGGGGCAGGCTTTTCGTGGAGTCCAAGCTGCTCCTTCAGGACATTGCAGAGAAGCTGGAGTCCGAACAATGCGATGTCCTTCTCATACCCGGGGATCTTACTGACCGCGGATCCTCCGACGAATTGAAAGAGGCTATGAAATCTCTGTCCGGTTTTTCGGGCCGGAAATATGTGATCCCCGGCGACCACGACTGCGGTGACAAACAAAGCAAGAAGCCCGGGAGCTTCCGTTTGTCCGAACTTGCCCCCGAGGGACTCCCGTTCTTCGCATCGCTGGGACCCTTTGGTGTTCTTGGTCTGGACACTTCGTCCGGTAGGTTGGAAAGAGGGCAAATGCAGGAACTGGCGCGCAGACTGGCAGAGGAGAATTTCCTTCTTATTCTCAGCCATTACAATCTCATAGAGAATCCCGAAATCATAGATGAAGACGCCTGTATCGAAAATCACAAAGAGACTCAAGATCTTTTAGGCCGGTCCCGTGCCAGATGGATCATCTACTCGGGCCATAAGAACATCCCGGTTCGTCTCAACCTACCGCGAGGGTGCCAGGTCAATGCAAGCCAGCCAAATCAGTACCCGGCCGGATATATTACTATCCAGGTGTACGAAGACACAGTTGTCCACCAGTTCGTTCCTATTCGGAGCGAAGCTCTGAGAAACTACTCCATGCGAATGCTGGCGGAGGATAAGTCTCCCTCCTTTCACCCGATATACCGTTACGGCAAACTCTACGCCCGAAGCTTCAGTTATAGTTGGAAAGACGGTGGCAGCTAGTGATTCCCTTTAATCCAGGCGACGTTGTTGGAGCAAATCTCAGTGCGTTGTGGCGGAAATATGTCAAGGAGGCCGAAGCGGTTTCCCGGAAGACGAGCGGGATCAGCACGACGATGCAGATCAGTCCGTCGCAGGTGATCTGTGGGCGTAAGGTGTCCCTGAAGCTGACTTTCGAAACCGAGAGCCCCCTTCAATCCGGTGGCTTCATCGTATTCGATTTGCCCCAAGGATGGGGAGGATGGAAGAGTGAGCAGGACACCAGTCTTCTCCAAAAGTCGGGAGGAACTCGGGCCTATCTGAAGGGGACGAAAGAGAGCCTCGTAACCCGTGTCATCTCCCGAGGAAGCCGGTTGTCCATCATCGAAGTTCTACTACCGGAATCAGGCAATGATCTCGCTTCCGGGGTAGTTGTGCAACTTCCACCGCTTCTCCCCTGCGACCGGCCGGGACGCTACGGTTTTCATGCTTTTTGGGGCGGATCAGAGTGGGGGTTCGAGCAGATCGCTTCGGAAGAGCTCACAGTTGTCGCCGGGTCTTTCAACGGTTTCGATCTCCTCTATCCTTCCTCAGTCGACCCAGGACAGGAGATAATAGTGCGGCTACGGGCCCGCGCAGGAGCCGAGAGTAGCTATTTCAGCTGCTGTGAGTCGGGAACAGACGTTGAGTTTCTGTGGTCAGGAATAGACGATGCACAATTTGTTGCTGTATCTTTGCCGGTTGAAGAAGACCTTTCAGAAGCGGATGCCGGCCTTCGGGAAGGAACCGAGTCACCGGAAGAAACTGGTGACTCGGTTCCGATCAGGGGCTTGTATCTGAAAGAGAAGGTTGGAACAGTACAGATCCGATTCGAATCCGGGAACGGCAGCCGGCAACATCAAAGAGGACATCCTGTGGTCTCCTCCCAATTATTAGACGGGATGAAGGTCTTTTTCGGCGACCTCCATGTTCATACCGAAAAATCAGACGGCATCGGCTCTGCTGCGGAGGCCTATTGTTGGGCGTTGGAAGGAGCCGGGCTCGACTTCCTGGCGCTGAATGATCATGTGGAGGACCGGCTTACATACCAAACCCCATGGAACGAATCAGCTTGGTCGGAACTTTTGAATGAAGCTTGGAGTCACTCCCACCCCGGTCGTTTCGTTGCTATCCCTGGAGTAGAGATCTGTGGCGCGGTCAACCTGTATTTCAACGACTACGACTTTCCCTTCTTTCCTCTGCACACCCTGGATGGAGACGTGGATGGAACGGGACGATTTCTCCAGAAGGTTTCGGAAGATTCGAGGGTCTTGTTCGGCTACCACAAGCTCTCTCAACTGGGGGAGCACTATCTGGACTATCCCGTTCCCCGGTTGCTGGAGATTATACAGCACAAGAGAGAACCCGAATTAGGCGTTGAAAGGTTCCTTCCTGGATGCGACAGTCCTCCCTCGTTTCTGGGTGCGACGGACTCCCACTGTGGCTTGGCCGCTTCCCCCCCGATGGGGTTCACGCGAGATGAAGCTCAATATGGCTTAACAGGAGTCGTGGCGGAGGCGCTCACTATGGAGGCACTCTTCACTTCCTTGGCCGCGGGGAGAACCTTTGCCACTTCGGGTCAGAAGAGCATCGCGCTGCTTAAGGTTAATGGCGTTCCAATGGGCGGGACAGTTCAGATTGCTCATCGGCAGACAGAACTTGAGGTAGCTATCCAAGTGTGGGCATGTAGCCGAATCGAGAAGCTGGAGCTGATGTGCAATGGGCGACTGGTCAAGGAAAAGGAAGTGTCCGGGAATAGGTTTGGCGGTGGACTCAAGATTCCTTGGACCCCGCTGCGGGAATCCTTTGGGAATAATCACATCCCATTCTGTCGGTGTCACATCTACCTCAGAGTCACCGAAGAAACGGGAATGAGGATCTGGAGTTCTCCCGTACTCGTACTGGGAGAACAAATATAACTGTGAGATAAACACAGCCGTTGTCTTTCGGTACTGTTTGACCGTTCCCCGGCTCTCCGCTAAGGTGGAAGTCATGAAACGAACGCTGCTGATAATTCTTATCTCAATTACCCCGGCATTTCTTTTCGCCCAGGAGAGTGATGTCCTGCGCCTCGGGTTGAAAGTCGGTCCTAATTTCTTCTTCGGCAGCGGAACACCATCCCACCCTGAGGTAACCGGCACACGACTGACCGTCGGATTTATCGGCGGAGGTTTCATCGAGTTCGTTCCTATTGATAACCTCTCCGTCGAACTTGATGTACTCCTCACCTGGTTCAACTACGGAGTGAATACGAGTCTTCCGTCGGAAACTCTGACGCTGCAGTACACCGCCATGGAATTTCCCCTCATCATCAAGGGGCGCCTGCCTCTGGGGCCGGGAACGGCCTTTCTCGGCATAGGCCCGGATTTCATAATTCTGATGGGTAAAGTAAATATCAAAACTGGAACCAGCACCATCACTAAGAATGCGGATCAGATTTTCCATACGGCGCTGATTTTTTCCGGCGGTTATGACTGGGCTATAAACGGTGATTCCAATCTGACGTTGGAATTGCGCTATCTCCGGAGTTTTTCTTCACCGGCGGACAGCGCCGATATCAACGCCAACCGGTTTGATTTGCTCATCGGGTGGTCGGTAAACTTCTAGATTCAGGCAATCCGGGGTTTCTATTCCGGAAGTATCTCCGGGTAGAGAATATCCAACCCCGCGAAATCCTCGTTCTGAGTGAAACGACCCCTGGCATATTCCAGATCCAGGTATGTCAGTGGTTTCACTTCAATTTTTGATTTGCTTATAATCTGAATTTTATAGGGGACGAGACTGATTTTTCCCGCGGGTGCATTGATTTCGAAGCTCTCTACCCCCGATATGGTGAGTCCTTTGGCAACTGTCCAGCCGGTGGCATTAAGAACGTCTGCCGGGATCGTGCGGACAACGGCGGCCGGGGCTTTCAATACAAGCCTGAGAGGTTTCTCCAACCCGGCAATATGAAGATTCGCGCTGGGCTTGATGATGGGTTTGTGGAATTCCTCAACATAAAAAAACAAAATACTTTCGTCAGACTCGGGTTGGTAATTCACGGACGAACATGAAAAAAGGGCTATACTTGATAAAACGGCAATGATAAGGATTGTTCTGCTCATTTTTTAAAGTATGGGTGAGTTATCATTAAAGATCCAGAAACTGATAAAAATACTGGTTTTTCAATGAACTGAGTACGATTATTGAATCGGAAGAAATAAAGGATGGATTATGAAAAATAAAAAATTATGGGTTCTCATTCTGCTCTCGGCCCTGTTCTGGGCCTCTTGTGCAACCCCTCCTCCGGAAGAGGTTGAGGAGCCGGTCATCGAAGCCGTGGATGATAAAGCCCCTATGGAAGAAGCGAAAGCTGCTGCCGGCAGCGCCAGGGAATCTGCCGTTGAAGTCAAAGCCCCCAAGGCGGCAGCTGATGAATTTGATTCAGCCCAGTCTCTCTTTGAACAGGCCGCAGAGGCTGAAGCGCAGGGCGATTACTCTGAAGCAACGGCCCTTTATGATCGGTCGGCTGAGGGATTCAAGGCCTCAGCAGATGCGGCTGTAAAGGCGCGGGAAGCGGCCGAGGCCGCCATGGCTGCCGCCGATCAGGCCATTGCCGATTCCGAAGCGGCAGCTGATAAAGCCCTTCTTTCGGCTGCGGAGGATCAATGATGAAAAAGCTTATATTATCAGCCCTTGCTTTGTTGTTGATATCCGGAGCCGCCTGGTCTCAGTCCCTTGAGGATAATGAGTATTTCCAGAAAATGCTTGAGCTCAGACGTCAGAGTGAACAATCCTTTGAGGAAGGCGATTACGCGGAGGCTAAACGCCTGGCGGTTGAAGCCCAAAGCTACAGCGAGCAATCAAAACGCTGGATCGAATCACAGCTTGCAGCATACCGCGCCCGGTCTGCCCTGACTCGTCTCAAGGACCGCCTGGCCCAGGTTTCAAAATGGAACGCTCAGACGAATTTCCCTGATGAATATTCCGAAGGTACAGCTCTCTACAACCAGTCTTTCGGAGAGTTCCATGATGACGGGAAATACGTTGCCAGTCTGGCGACATCGAATAAGGCCCTGGGGATTCTTTCGGTCATAGAGTACATTCCGGTTAAATCAGAACTACCGGCGTATTATGTCGTTCGTCTGCTGCCGGGAAACACCGATTGCCTGTGGAACATCGCCGGATATGATTTTATTTATGATGATCCCTGGAGTTGGCGAACAATCTACAATGCCAATAAAAACATCATGCCGGAAAGGGATAATCCGGATCTGATTCATCCGGGAATGATACTGTCGATACCTCCACTGGACGGCGAATTGCGTTCAGGGACCTGGGAGGACGGAGTTATTAAATAACCGGTCAGCCGTCCCCGATCGGGGACGGCACTTCCTCAGTCGGCAGAGATTTTTTCACCACACTGGAGATATGCACTCTGAAAATAATGATTCTTGATCACATGTATTAATTTATCTGTATAATATCGTATGGATCTCAAGGAACAGGACCTTGCAGGCTGGCGTATCAGTGCAATTGCCGACAATGTGATATTTCTTGTCGGTTTCGGTAACTGGGGTGAAAGTGAAGCTCGTAATTTCTGTGCGGAGTACATGCAGATTGTCGAGAGCTTCGGAAACAGGCCATGGGCCGTGATGGGTGATGCCACAGACTGGATTCTCGAAGACCCGATGGTACAGGGTCTCATCATGGAACAGAACCGTTGGATTGTTGACCACGGATGCCGGGCCGGTTGTTTCTATACGGGCCCGGGGGCCTTGAACCGGCTTCTGCTCTACAGGCTGGCCATACCGGATTCCGGGACATATCGCTTCCGTGTCTATCCTCATCGCGGCAGGGCTGTGGAAGCCCTTGGAGCAAGCGGTTTTGCCATCACTGACAAGCAGCTCAACAGTTTCTTCAGGGGTGAGGGCAAGCGCGCCTGATGCCCGGCTGTTCCGGATTCCAAATACGTAACATATTACTGTTAATCCTGATTCTGGCCATTTCCGCGGCATTCGGCTTTACCGAAGAATACCTGGTAATGACCTGGAACCTCATGGATATGGACCTATTCGACGGAAGGGGAACAGAACGTGTTTCCTGGCAGCTGGAGGCTGAGGAAGAGATTGCCGGGACTCTCAGGAGGGTCGGACCGGATATCGTGCTTATCGTCGAAGCTCCATCGTTTACCGAGCTGGAAGGTTTTGTCGAACGGAACAGACTGGACTACAGTATCGTTCATGTCCGGCAGCAATCGGGACGCCGTGATTTCGCCGATTCGATGGCTCTGCTCACCAGGGAGAAGGTAGCCTGGGCGGTATTGGAAACACCGCCTGTCCCCGGCAGCGTACGAAAATCTGAAACGGCTTATCTCGATTGGAGCTACAGGGGTTTGCTTGTCGTCGAATACGGCAGTCTGACAATCATCGGAGTACATCTGAAGAGCCCATGGGACGGTAAACGACGCTCTTACGAAATCCGGGATGCCCAGGCCCGAGGCCTGCTGAATTATCTGCATACCATAAACGGCTCTCTGATCGTTCTCGGAGATTTCAATGATTCTCCGGGTCTCGATGAAAAAGAGAGGGTTTTTGGAGTACCGGATACCATCGGCATCATCGAAGGAGAACTTCTCCGCTCACCCGGGGACGAGGTCACCCAGGAAAAGGGATTCAATCCGGACCATATTTTCATACGCGGCGGCCGGGTCGGGTTCCGCAGGACTGAGGAAACCGATTGGAATCTGAGTGATCACCGGCCTGTATGGACCAGGGTGGAGTTCTAACCCCTATCCCAGACCGATAAGAGCAATCCCCGCCAATGCCAGTACCAGCCCGGCTATCCGCAAAGTACCGAGTTTTTCCTTGAATACCATTCGCTGAAGAACGACTGTCGGAGCCGGATACAGAGCGGTGATAACCACCGCGGTGATGAGCATTCCCGATCGGGATGCCAGAAGGTAGAAAATATTGGCCACCATGTCGAGAATCCCGGCTCCCAGAGTAGCCCCTCTGCTGCCCTTTACCAGTGTCAGAGGTTTCCGGCGGATGAGGGAAAAGGCGAGCAGCAGGGGGACGCTGGCTGAACGTGCCGCAACCAGAGGCCAGATTCCTGAATCAGCACCGGTTCTGGAGAGCAGAATGAAAAATCCGCCGAATCCGAATCCCGCAATCAATCCGGTACGAAGAGAACTCAGAACGGCTCCCTTTCCGTCACCCCTCTCCATGGAAAGGAGCAGAATCGCAGGCAGAGCTATCGCCACCCCGATCCAGGTGATTGTCTCGGGTCTTTCACCCAGGAGGACACCGAAGAAGACCGGAATAGCCGCTCCGGTAAGTGCGGCGGTGGGAGAAACAACCGCAGCCAGTCCTGTCGCCAGCCCCTGATACAGGAATCCCAGACCGGCCGCCCCTGCAATTCCGGCGGCCGCCCCCCACAGCAAAGCTTCTATTGAAGGTGTGGAAGCTCCGAATAGAGGGATAGTGATGAGGGCTACGATTATACCTACGGCCTGAGACCAGGCTACGACGGCGGAAACGGAACTCTTCCTTGAGGCCAGACCACCTGTGAAATCCGCACTTCCATAAGCAAGTGCCGACAGGGCTGCGAACAGGGTTACCATATCGTACAATTCCACCCTGAATAGACCGGTAGAGGCAATACCCGGCAAGTTTGACAGAATTGCCGGGGATTCGTATTTTTGTATCATGAGCAAACGTGCACGGGATCTGGCTTCAATGCTGGAAGTTTTCAACATGCGTCTCATAAATTTTCTTCGTGAACTTAATGAAAAACAATCGGACCGAATCCTGGCCTGGGAAGGGTTTTCCATATCCACGGTGGCCGGACATATCAGCGGGCCTCGACATTACGGTTTACGGAATCTGGCAAAACTGATGATAGACGGAGAACCGATACCTCTGGTTACCAAAGAGATGCTGACTGATATCGCCAATCAGGATTTCGATTTTCATAAAGACTGGACCCGGGATGAGGCGATCCGGAGTCTGGAGGAAAACGGGCAGGAAACCGTCCGTTTCATCGCATCCTTAACCGATGATAACTTGAAAGTCGAAGGATATCTGGAAGCCTTCGGAGGGAACCTCACTGTGGATCAGTTGATTAAATGGATTATCATTGGTACCAGTGTCGAACATTTGGAGAATATGAAGCGGGCGGTTTAAAAGCGGGAATAGTAAAACGCTGACGACCCTGTTAACATGTCCTTACTGCAGAGCCTCTGTAAATAATTCCTAATAAGGTTTGCTCGTGCCCATATCAGAATCGATTGCCCAAATAATGAAAAATTCCTCGTTCATCCGCAAGATGTTCGAAGAAGGC
>DAOVYP010000247.1 GCA_030635565.1 Spirochaeta sp.
GGTGAGTACGCCCGGCGTCTCTCGGGAGTCCCCTATCTGGATATCATCGGGGGCGACGGAGGAATCATGGATACGGTGCGACATACCCGGGCCGCGTCCAGGGAGGAGCTCGCGGAAGCCACTGCCCGATGAGCCAATCTTCTCCTGGAACGCGGCGTGACAACCATCGAAGTGAAAAGCGGCTACGGACTCGATACGGCCGCGGAAATCAAAATACTCGAAGCCGTGGCGGAAGCCGACGCTCGTGTCGAAGCGGATCTTGTCCCCACCTGCCTGGCAGCCCATGTTCCGCCGGGTGACGATGGAGAGAATCCCACCGACTACCTGAATCGAATATGCGCCGATCTCCTGCCTGAAGTTATCAGCAAAGGTCTGGCGCAAAGAGTTGATATCTTCGTGGAGGAAACCGCCTTCAGCGTGGAGCAGTCCCGTTCATATCTGAAGAGAGCCCGATCCATGGGGTTCTCTCTGACTCTCCATGCCGATCAGTTCACACCCGGCGGGGCCCGATTGGCGGCCGATCTGGGTGCAATGAGCGCCGATCATCTGGAGAATTCCACCAGGGAGGATCTGGAGGCCCTGGTCGCCGCGGGCGTTGCCGCCGTCGCGCTCCCGGGTGCCGTTCTGGGCCTGGGCGAAAGCTGGCCGGATGCCCGGCGTATCCTGGATGCCGGCGGCATTCTGGCGATCGCTTCGGATTGGAATCCCGGCTCGGCACCGATGGGAGACCTCCTGCGCCAGGCGGCCCTGCTCGGAGTCTTCGCCAGGCTTTCCATGGCCGAAACCTGGGCGGCTGTCACCATCCGGGCCGCCCGGGCCCTGGGCCTGCAGGATCGGGGATCGTTTGAGAATGGACGATTAGCGGATATTGCCGCCTGGGCCGTAGACGATTGGCGCGAGGTGCTCTACACCCAGGGCGCTCTGAAACCAACCGCGGTATGGAAGAGCGGCCGTCGGGTCAGTTGAAAACTACAGGATAGCCAAAGGACGGATTGTTTGAAAATAAAAATCATTTACCATAGAGGTAATTTCAAAAATCGAGCATTTTTGAAATTACCCAGACCTTTATACAGGGTTATAGACTGAACCAGCGGCCCGGAGAGTGACGACAGGATGTCGGAACTCGGAGGGCGAGTCCAGTATCGCCTATCAAATAAGCCTGACGGCGTAAGCAATTTTCTAAAGAAAATGGCTGCCCCCCCTATATTGGTCCGAGATTTCCAGATCAGAAATCCCCATTGAACCGTGTAAACAGATCCCGGTAGATAGCGTCTCGATTCAGTTTATAAGCGAAACGACAGGGTGGTCGTCGTTGATCCACAATATATGAACCATCCTCAGCTACTCGAGGTGTGGGAATGGAATAACTCTTAACCGATTCAGGTAGTACAACCCACGCAACAGCAGAAATATCCCATATCTCCTTGGTCCATACACCTTCCGACCCATACTCGGAAAATCGTTTGTAAAGGAAACTTGACAAGGGGTCGGACAGATCAAGAAATGCGCTCAATTCCTCCCTGCTTACTCTCAGATGTGAAGCGACTCCTTCGCATGGGACGACATAGAGAGGCACCCCTGAATCGTACACTGTACGGACGGCAGCAACATCTCCACTCAAGTTGAACTCAAAGTCAAAAGGATATTCCGGATGATGCCCCCCAAGCCAGATCACATTGCAGCGATCGACAATTTCGGGTTTGAGCAGTAATGCTGAAGCAACGTTGGTGATAGCACCTATAGCAATTATATTCAGGCGTTCGGACTCTGTAGCCGTCATAGCCCGCCGGATCATATCATCTACAGCTTCACTTCCCACAGGCGTTATCGAGTCAGATAGAAACTGCTTCGCTCCGCGATAGTGAGGAACTTCATTTCTCTCCAGACGATTCAGCAGCCGTTCGATCTCTTCGAAACTCTTTTCCATTCCTTCACCAGCAGAGTCTGCACGATCATTCTTGAAAGGAGCGGCATATATCGCTTCCGTTTCCGCTTTGTCACTTGAACGCAATAAATACGCCAGTGCAAACTGATCGTCGATTTCATTGAAAGTATCTGTATCCAGAACGACGCGGAGCTTGCCTCCAGATGACAGGTGCAGGGATATATCCCTTAATGTATTCATGTAATTACTCCCGTTTATTCAATATTGGCCTGAGGTCGTGGAGAAACTCGTTATTCTTCGGATGTCGAAACCGCTTTGATAATCATTACTGCCCATTCCGGCATATCAATAAGGAAGTATTAGAATCCTGTTTCCACCTATATGTAAATTATACTTGACATTATGTATATAATACATTACTATGTGAGTATCTTACATTACTTTATGTCCGGTTATCCGGACATTTGGAGAAAAACATGTCCTATCATGAAAGAAGATCCATTGCCATGATTACCAGTACTGTGCTCGTCTTTGCAGTGTACGGCCTGGTCCTGTATCTCAAATACCGGAATGGATATTTCGCAACCGCCGACCCCCTACGTCTGGGAGCCGTGCTCCTTCTTCTCTTGATCCCGGTGCAGATTGTTTCCAAGATTATCACCATGATTCTCTTCACCATCGGCCGTACCATTGCAGTCCAGGGAGATCCTGACCTCCCCATCGAAGATGAGCGGGACAAGATGATCGAACTGAAAGCCGCGAGAATTGCCTCTTATGTCTTCGGCGCAGGATTCTTCCTGGCCATGGGATCACTGGCCCTCGCATGGCCTCTGTTGGTGGCGTTCCTCATCCTGTTCTTATCTCTCTTCGGGTGCGATATCAGTACGGAGATCGCCCAGTTCCGCTACTATCGGAGGGGCTTCTGAGATGGCCAAGAGCCACGTGAGCAACAATATCCGCACACTCCGTTTCCATAGCGGGGAGATGACCCAGCAGCAACTGGCGGACAAGACAGGGGTGACCAGACAGACTATCATCGCCATCGAAAGCGCCAGGTACTCCCCCTCCCTGGAGCTGGCCTTCCGCATCGCACAGGCCTTTAATGTGAAATTAGAAGAAGTATTCTCTTTCAATCCCGAAAAAGATAAAGGAGCAGCATCATGAATATTTGTATCATCGGAGCTTCCGGAAAACTCGGGCAGTACATGGTCCGGCATGCCCTGGACAGGGGCTACGAGGTGGTTGGGGTGTGCCGCGAGAAGAGTGTGAAGAAACTCGATCGGTTCGAGGGACGTATCACAATTATTCCCGGTGCGACAAACAACCCTGATGTGATCCGGCGCGCGGTGGCCGGGTGCGATGCGGTACTTGTCGTTCTGGTCCCCTGGGGGGTCCATCAGTACTCGTCGGGAACGGCCCGGGCGGTACTCGATTACGCAAAGCCGGGTGCGCGCCTTGTATTCTCCTGCGGGTGGCATATCACTCTCGATGGCAAGGATAAATACTCAAAGAAGTTTTTACGGGAAGTAAAGGTTTTTAGCCGCATCGGTAAACTCCTTCGTGCGGTGGATATCGACGACCAGGTGGAGGCCTGCAGACTAGTTTTTGCAAGCGATACCCGCTGGACAGTCGTGCGGGGCAGCGACCTCGAGGAGGGCGAGAGCCAGGGCCTGCCGGTTTGGAGCCGGCATGTGGACGACCCGATCCTGCAGAGTAACCTCACACGCCGTGTAGATTATGCACTTTTCATGGTTGAGGCCCTGCAGAACGACGAACTCATCCACGAGGCTCCGGCAATATCACATCACGTAGACGATTGCTAAATTGATTTTATCTTTATATCAAGTTTTTCAGCTGATTGTGCCAATGCAGTATCTGCAGTGAAAAGTTCCAATCTATTTGAAAAAGCAATAGCTAAATGCAAGGCATCAGGGAAGCGTAAAGTTGTTTCAAAATTACCGATCCAATTACAAGCGAGGTCATACTCAGCCTGGGTAACAGGAAAAGTTTGAAATATCCGTTTTTTAATGTGAAGTTGAAATTGTGAGATGATTATACTGCCATCTTTCCGGGAAATTTCGTTCATCCGAACTCGGCGTGATATAGCCGAGCTGAACTCAATCTCACATAAAGAACTGATGGCTGTTTTTCCGTTACCACTGACGAATGATTGAATTTCACTACTTTTAAATTCGGGAATGTATAATGCAACCAGTACACTTGTATCGAGGTAGTACATTAATAACGCTCATCATGACGCATTTCCATAACAATCTGGCTGGTTGGCTTCCCTTTTACTCTGATAGAATTGCGAAATTCGGTCATATCAGGAAATTCACTATTTTCAACTGAATCGGGTGGAACCAGGCGAGCAACTTCCTGTCCACGACGGGTGATTGAAACGACAGCGCCGTGTTCAGCTTCACTCAGTAAAGTGCTCAGGGTTTTTCTTGCTTCTCTAGCTGTAACAGTTTGCATTTCACTCCCCCATAATGTGTACACATGAAATATACACATTGTTTTCAATTTCGTCAAGGCTTGAAAACCACATCCTGACCGGCGGTTCCCCGAGCGACCAGCGCCATGACGGCCACCACGCCGTAGCA
>DAOVYP010000235.1 GCA_030635565.1 Spirochaeta sp.
TCGCCCCGACCGTCCAGGCCGCCGCCGGAAACGATCTGGAAAACCTGGAAGCGATTCTGGCCGGCAGGGAATTCATCGGGACGATTATAAGTCCCTGACGAAACCGGTATCCCATCTCCAGAGGATACGGGATAAATCGGAACTGAAAGGATTCGGTCTGCGGAAATCGGGCAGCCATTCGTCACCGGAAACGAGGTCCTGAACGAAACCATCGTCGATTCCGAACTCATCCAGCCACCCCAGTACCTTTTCATATTCGACCCTGTTCAGCTGCCTTCCGGGTACTCCAACCGGGGTATACTGGGTCATCAGTGAGAGCCATGCCCTTCCGGCGAGATTATCGGCGAACCATTCAAGAATCCCTCGTGTGGAATCCATTTCACCCGGGAGCACCAGATGTCTCACCATCAGTCCCCGCTTCATCCAGCCTTTATCATCAACTTCAACCCTACCGAATCCGGCCATAGTCAACAGAGCTGAAGCGGCAGCTTCCGGGTACCGTTCTACACCGTAAATCCGTCGCGCAATTTCCTTATCAAGGGTCTTCAGATCCGGAAGCCAGATATCGACAACCCTTTCCGCGATTTTCACAGTTTCGGTCGATTCATAGCCTGAGGAATTCCAGGCGACTGGAAGCTTTAATCCTGCCTTCCGGGAGGAAATCAGATATTCCACCAGGGTCGGAGCCATGTGAGAGGGGGTTACCAGATTGATATTTTCCGCCCCCTCGTCCCCCAGAGCAATACAGATTTCCGTGAATTCCTCAGAATTCACCGCCCTTCCGGCTCCGCCGCGGCTGATCTGATAATTCTGGCAGAACGGACATCTCATCGAACAGCCGACAATGAATATCGTTCCGCTGCCCCCTCCTCCGGTAATCGGCGGCTCTTCCCCGAAATGCAGACCGGCGGTTGCCAGTCGGAGTTCTCCGGTCTCTCCGCAAATACCCCTGTCACCCGACAGGCGGTTGACGGCACAGGCATGAGGGCAGAGTGTGCAGGACCCATAAGGTTCGAAAGAACTCATAACGTTGAGTCTAGCGGATACCGGCAGAAAGGGTACAATGGCTTAACATCGCTGAAACCTGCGGAGGATTATCACATGACCGGAATCGCTATCGATCCCTTTGAATCAATCAGTGAAGTCATTTCCCGGATGAGAAACCCCGGACTGCTGCTCACATGTGGAAAAGAAGGCAATCCCATCACCATCGGTTGGGGAACCGTGGGTGTAGTCTGGGGAAAACCCATCTTCTCGGTTCTGGTAAGGCCTTCCCGTTATTCCTTCGGACTGCTTCGGGAAAACGGTGATTTCTCCGTCAGTATCCCGGCCTCCGGAGATAAAAAAATGGCGGCCGCAGTGGCATGGTGCGGGACAAATTCAGGTAGGGACGGGGACAAATACGAAGGCGCCGGCCTCACCAGGGAACCGGGTATAGTCATCGACACGCCTCATATCGCCGAATGCCCCGTTCATTATGAATGCCGACGCCTTCATTCAAACCACGTTCTCGATGGTGAATTAAACGGGGATATCCGCTCGAAACATTATTCTTCAGGAAATCTTCATCAGATCTGGTGGGGCGAAATCCTCGGGGCCTGGCGAACCCAATAATATTCTACTTAGAAGCTTGCGCTTAGATTACGAATATCGTAACTTAAGAGCAAGATGCAAACTCTTACTGAGCAAGTTTTCAAACTTTCTCCGCCATTCGGCCTTTTTGATACAACGGTCATCGGAAATCTCAATCCGAATACTAATGATGGGGCCAGGAAATTACTGATCTACCGGGCAATACATGCAAAGGAGATCCTGAGACTGAAACGGGGACTTTATATTTTAGCGCCGGAATTTCGTAAATCAGACCCCCACCCGTATATTGTTGCGGCTATGCTCCATGCTCCATCCCACATCAGTCTTGAAACAGCCCTCTCTTTTCATGGCCTGATTCCGGAAGCGGTCTTTCAAGTTTCCAGTGTTACCTGTTCAAGAAGCAGGGACTTTGACACAGCACTGGGTTTATTCACATTTCAGAGGGTGCCTGTACTGAACCCACGTTCTGGTGTGGAAGTCATCAAACTCAGCAATGATACCTGGGCATATGTTGCAAAACCTTTGCGTGCAATCACCGACCTGATTTATCTCCGCAAGGAGATTTCCTGGGAAATTGATGGAATTGAGTTTCTGACAGAATCTTTACGAATGGAGGATGAGGATATTTCTCAACTTGATTTTTCCCATTTTAACGAAATCCTGAAAGGTTTTCGTGATAAGCGGACCCTGTACTATCTTGAAGGAATGAAGAAGGAACTCCAACAATGATCAGAGATGTGCTGAACAAAAGAATTGAAGAATATGCTCCCGAAAATACATTGGAGCAGGAAAATATACTCCAGGAAATTATGCAGTATTACATACTTGTAAGTCTTTCCCGGGCAGGTATATTTTCAGAAGCAATTTTTCATGGAGGGACCTGTCTCAGGATTATAAATGGTACAAATCGATATTCGGAAGACCTTGATTTTATTCTCAAAGCTCCTGATTCCAATTTTCGCTGGCAGAAATATCTTGACAGAATATATAAAGATTGTATTCAGGAGGGTATAAATTTTGAACTGATCGACAAATCACAAGCTGATACAGCAGTTCAAAAAGCATTTCTGAAAACTGATTCCATTGGAAAGATATTGTTGCTGAATCTCCCTTACGACCGCCACATTGAAAAAAAAATCAGAATTAAACTCGAAATCGACACTAATCCACCTGCAGGTTCCGGATTTGAAACAAGTTATATAACTTTTCCTTCAATTGCCCCGATAACAACTCAGACATTGGAATCCGGATTTGCCAACAAGGCACATGCACTTCTATGCCGTAAGTATGTTAAAGGGCGTGACTGGTATGATTACATCTGGTATGTTTCGCAGAAAATTCAAATTAACTATGAATTACTTCAAAACGCCCTTTTCCAGCAGGGACCATGGTCGGGAGAGGCCATCACTGTAACAAAAGATTGGTTTATTGATTCAATAGAAAAGATTATTCGAAAGATTGACTGGAATATCGTACAGCAGGATGTCCGGCGTTTTTTACCTATGGGCGAACAGCTGAGCATCCGGGAATGGAACATGGATTTCTTTCTTTACATAACCGGAAAAATCAAGAACTGATCGGACTGGATAATGGAGCTGAAAGATCTCCTGCAGAATAGTTTGAAAGACTTGGTGTTTGAGAACACACTATTCTTCTGTGAAATCCCGTGCCGGTCTACCCAAGACCCAGCTCCGCTGCGACATTTCGCATTCCGGCAATGGTTTCATCAATGAGTTCGGTCCGCTCCATGCCCAGCATGGCGGCTCCCGTGTCGATTATTTCACGGTTCACTCCGGCGGAAAATCTCTTATCTTTCCATTTCTTCTTCACCGACTTCGAAGTCAGATCCATGAGGCTCCGGGAGGGCCGCATCAGAGCTGTGGCGGTTATCAGCCCGGTGAGCTCATCGATGGTGTAAAGAACTTTCTCCATTACATGGACCGGCTCGATATCGGTTACCAATCCCCATCCATGCGAAAGAACCGCCCGGGTCCAGTCCTCGGGCCAATTCTCTTCTTTCAGAATTTCTTCAGTCTTGCGGCAGTGCTCTTCAGGCCATTTGTCCCAGTCAAGGTCGTGAATAAGACCGATGATGCCCCATTTCTCAGCATCCTCACCGTATTTGACTGCGAAATGACGCAGTACCGCTTCAACGGCCAATGCGTGGCGATAGAGACTGTCGCTATCATTGTACTTTCGGAACAGTGTCAGTGCATCTTCTCTGTTGGGTGTCATGCACCCATGGTATCACAGCTTACGGTCGATCCGGGGGATGCTGATGGCAAAAAGTGTGTTTCCCACCGCCATCAAGGCGGCAAGTACAAACAGCAGCTCCACTCCCAGGGACTCCCAGATCAGTCCGCCCACAAGGGCGATAGCCACACTGATGAGATGATTGATGGAAATCCCTGTCGATAGGGTGGCGGTCATCTCCTCCTTACCATCACTGATCCTGCTCACGTAGATACTCGAAGCCATGCTGGCACTGGAGATCATCCAATCCAGAATAAAAACCACACTGACGATAATCAGGGCGGTATCCTCAGAAAACAGACGGTGAGCAAAACCGTAGAGGAGACAGACGAAAAAGAGGATGACCGTATCACCGACCATCACCGACCTGTAGCCCCAGCGGTCGATGATTCGTCCGACCACGGGATTGAAGATAATATTAATCAGGGCGCTGATTCCCAGAAGGGCGGCCAGGTATTCGGTCTGCACGCCGTATTTCAGGATAAGTAAATATGGAGCGAAGGTTAAAAATACCTGTTTACGGGCACCGTAGAACATCTCAAGGCCGTAGTACCGGGCGAATTTTCGATGAACGTAAAGCCTTTTCCGTTCCAGAGAGCCGGTAGACCCGGTCATCCCCATGGCTGCAACCACGGCTATGAGTACAACAACCGCTACGGCGGTCAGTATGATGACAAACCCAAGACGTCCCCCGGCATCCCGGTCCAGTTGGATTCTCGGGAAGAGGAACACCAGAGGCACCAGGGCA
>DAOVYP010000148.1 GCA_030635565.1 Spirochaeta sp.
GTACGAACAGGGAATACTGAATTCCAACCAACACAGAAGTTCGTCTCAAATTTTTGAATACTTAAGTCAGATGCGGCTTCGCCATCAGTATCATCTGCTGGAAAACGGATACCCTGCGAATAATGCCATCGTTTTGTCCGAGCTTTCAGAAATAGACCGGGATTCCCTCCACCGTCTGATCGAGCAGACCCGTACGCTTCAGAACTGGGTAAAAAGGGAGCATAGGGAATTTTTCTGATCCATATTCTTCGCCTTTTTCAGTCAACACAATGGCTTTGAATTTATCCTTACTGATCAGTATGATTTCGACGATGACGTTAATCCTGATTCCTCGTCGACGAATAACGACAAAACGTCAGATTTCACAGATAACGGAATTAGTGGAAAGGGTATCGATAAACTAACCGGCGATCCGGCGGTATCAGCTATAAGCATGGCAATTAACGCAGCCATCGAAGCTGCTCATGCCGGGGATGCCGGCCGAGGTTTCGCAGTAGTGGCGGAAGAGATCAGAAATCTGGCCACTTCCACTTTCGACAATTCCAAAACCATATCATCCACCCTGAGTGAATTGAATGATCAGATAAAGGAAGCCGGTGGTTTCAGTCGGGCCAGTGGCGAGGCATTCGTTGAAATCGATAAGGGAGTTGCCTCCGTTACCGATTCATTCAAGGAGATTAACCGATTGACTTCCGAAATCTCCGAGTGTCCCCTTGAAGTGGTTGAATCGGCCGTCTCTTTAAAAGGCATAAGAGAGCGGGCGGCGGAAAGCATGAAGGAAATGGGAGTCGGTTCAAAGGAAATCAGAAAAATACTGATTTCATCACTCACCATTACCGATGGCCTGGATTCTTCAATGGAGCTTCTTACCGAATAGGCCCGGGGAATCAACTTTATTTCGACAAAAATTTCGGAATCATACCTGCAGTCCAACCGATCCTTCGAGCATCTCAGCATATCCGATATCATTCTGGCCCATATCAACTGGACTGCAACAGTGAGAGCCGTGATGGGTGGAATGATTCCAATCGATGAAGTGAATCTCGTCGATTCCAGTAACTGTCAGCTCAGGCTCTGGCTGTAATCCCATTGAGTCAAGGAAATCACCGATACCGGGAAACTGAATAATCTCATTAGCACCTATGATGAACTGCATCAGATGGTCAGGATTCTATTTGATGGGGTAAAAAATCATGACAGTGCCGGAGCATCTGCATCTTATGAAAGGCTTCTGAAACTGTCCCGGAAAATCGTAAAGATACTTACAACGATCGGATACGACGATTTCATAAAATGGGACCCCTCCCTCAGCGTCAATGTATCATCTTTTGACGAGCATCACAGGTAATTAATCGGCCTTATCAACAAGCTCTATGTGAATATGGAGTCCGGTGAAGGCGAAGCGGTTCTCAAGAAAACTCTGGCGGAACTCATCGATTATACAGACTGCTTTCAGGGATTTCGGCTACCACGGCAAAGATCGGCATGTCATGCGGCACGATGCTCTTCTCAGAAAAGCCCGGGCACTTCAATCAAGTTTAGAATCCGGTCAATTCGTACTGACCAGCGAGGTATTGGACTTCCTGCAGGATTGGGTCACGAACCATATTATTAAAACCGACAAAAATATTCGGAGTTTTTCAAGGGAAAAGTTTCCTGACGGACCATCAACCGGCTTCTCTACTGAACGATTCGAATGCATTGAGAGATTCCATACTGAATTATTTACCCCAGAGTATGATCCGTCGGCCTTCAGCTTCGATGATTTTAACCTTAACACCATAGAGTTCCGAGAGTTTTTCCGGAACTATCATTGCATTTGAGCTGCCCATTACAGGTTTTCTGCCGGCATGAAGGAGGATAACCCAATCGGCCAGTCTGGTGACCATATCCGGTTCGTGAGAACTTATGATAAGTGTAATACCTGATGATTTCAGGTTGTCCAGAATATCCATCACTCGCTCTCGATTGGCCGGATCCAGATGATTTGCTGGTTCATCCAGGAGTAATATCCGTGGTTCCTGAACCAGAGCCCTGGTAATGAGTACCATACGCTTCTCACCACCACTCAGCCTTGGAACAGCTCTGTGAGACAGATGGACGATACCGACTCTATCAAGGGCTTCGAGTGCAAGTTCCCGATCCGGTTTCCCCGGAGCCGCCAGCGGCGGAAGATACGGCGCACGCCCAAGCAGAACATACTCAAGTACGCTGTATGAGAACGGCAGTCTCTCTTCCTGTGGTACCAAAGCCATCATCCGGCCCCGCTCACGGGACGGGATAGAGGAAATTGTACGTCCCTCCAGTCTGATACTGCCGGAAACAGCCCGCCTCCATCCGAGGATAAGTTCCATCATCGTGGTTTTCCCCGATCCATTCGGTCCGATCAGGCAGGCAGTACTGCCATTTGGAAAATTCAAATTCACTTTCTCAAATAGCGGTATGTCGGCCGCAGCCCACGAGAATGTGACGTCATCCAGGGTAACAACAATGTCGGTTTTTTCAGTCATCCTTTCAAAGGTCTCTCTTCCCGGGTCATCAACAGAGCAAAGAGAAGAGCTCCGCCCAGGGCCGTCAGTAATCCCAGAGGAATCTCTCCGGTCAGCAACCCCCTGGCAATATCATCACAGACGAGCACAAACATCGCACCCAGTATCATTGAAAGAGGCAGCGACCGTGCAGTATCGGCTCCTTCAAGTTTCCTCGCCACATGTGGCACAAGCAATCCCACCCAGGAGATGATTCCGGCCGTAGCCGTCACAGCTGCTACCGCGATTACCGACAGGACGACAAGCGCCAGCCGCTCACGGCCGGGATTGCTCCCAAGAGCGAAGGCTGACCGGTCGTCCAGTGCCAACAGATTAATGCGCCACCTCACAAGAAACGTCAGCGCGAGTGTCAGGATTACCGGTGGGGCAGTTCTCCCCACCGAAGGCCAGTCGGCAGAAGTGAGCCCTCCCATTAGCCAGAAGGTGATGTCCGGAAGCTCGCTTCGAGGATCGGCCAGGTATTTCAGGACGCCCAGACCGGATGAGAAAAAAGCGGAAACGACGACTCCAGCCAGTACGAGACGAAGTATTGATCCGCCATACCTGATTTTACGGGCCAGAAACCAACTGAGGGCCAGACCTGACAAACCGAAAACCGATGCCGACACCGGAATGGACCAGTAAACTCCACCGGCCAGAAGAATAGCCAGAGCAGCACCGAATGCCGCGCCCTGACTTACTCCAAGGAGACCCGGTTCAACAAGGGGATTACCGAGAACCGTCTGCAGGATGGTTCCGGCGGCCGCCAGTGAGGCCCCGAGCATTACCGCTATCAATGCCCGGGGAAGTCGGATATTCCAGACCAGGGCTCGTGCCAGAGCGTCAGTAGAAAGAACGGACAGACTGGTAAAACCAACATGAGGATAACGTCCCCAGAGCAGAGAAAGGGTAAAAACCGCTATCAGGGCTGCAGCCAGACCGGCATTTCTTAATACCCGGCGACTCCGATTTTCAATGATAGGAATCAAGTTCAGTCCAGCCCTGTCAGTCGGGGTTTGATTAACTTATTAAAATCGGTATCATTCATGAAGAACATATCCCGATAAAAGCTTCTGGCCTCAGCTTCCATATCAAGCCCGGGAAATCTCTCCGGATGAAGCACCGAGGCCAGCCACTGTAAACCCAGTAACCACCGTACGTCAGGTTGGTCCCAGCTATGATAATCCCCCGGGAATGCATAAAGATCTCCATTTCCAACAGCCCGTAGTGAAGACCATATCGGATCATCAAGTAGTGCTTCGACAGCATCGGATGCATTAACATGATATGCGGCAACGACGATGACATCGGGATCCCAGGCAGCTATCTGTTCAATACCTGTTTGTGTCCATCGCTCACCCAGGTCGGCATCCTTCCACACAGGATCGCCGCCGGCCATCTCAACCATTCGGGTTTGAATCCAGGTAAGCGGGGGAAGGTTCACTGCTGTCGCTCCTTCCTTGACAGACCAGTAAAGCATCAGGGTTTTCGGTTTCCGGTATTCAGGCAGATCAGCCAACGGCTCTACCACTGTGGTTATCCGTGTGTTAAACAACTGTTGCAATTCAGCGGCACGTTTCGGGTTTCCGAACAGGTTGCCGATTATGACCAGATCATTCATCCATGCCTCAGGGGTTTCCAGGTCCAGATAGACCGCAGGAACACCTACCCGTTCAAGAGCTTCACCCATACGGCTCTTCAAAAAGTTCTTCATAACCACCGTATCAGGTTTTAACGCCAGTACGGCTTCGGTATTGGCAGTACGTGGCAGGATGGTCTTGCCTCCGATCCCAGGATCAATATCTCCAGCAAAAAAGCCATTCCCCTGATTACCGTCAGCCATGGCGATAACTCTTTCCGTTGCCTCAGGAAACAAATAGAGGGCATTCTCAACTAAAAAGGCCGACGAACCAACATGAACAATCCGTTCCGGAAAACCATTAAAGGGAACGTCATCATTACCCCGTGCATTCAGAAAAAAAATAACTGAAGATAAAAGAAAGATCAGAAAAAATATACGACAAAATTTATTCATTATAAGGCTCCGGAGATTCAGTCTCGAGCCAGCATATAACACCAAAGATGACTAAACAAGCGGTGTTTATCAATGTCAGGTATCAGGCCGACAGTTTTTTACGCATCGCACCAAGAAGAGAGGTACTGGTTCGGCTGACGATGTGCCAGACGACTTCAAAACCATCCATTCCCCCAAACCAGGGATCCGGAACATCACCCCCTCCCACAGGGTCGTAATCCCTGAACATTGCAACCTTGTCCCGTTCTTCTTCAGAACGGCACAGGGCCAGGGTATCTCTGTAATTATGGAGGTCCATTGTCAGTAGGAGATCATAATCGGACAGATCCCTACGCTGCAGCTGACGGGACCGGTGATTGAGACGAACGCCATGTTCGGAAGCGGTTCGGCGCATCCTGGTATCTGCCTGCTCTCCGACATGCCAGGCACCGGTTCCGCTGGATTCAATTTCTATATTATTCTCCAGCCCCTCAAGTTTGACCAGATGCTCAAATACGGCATGAGCCAGAGGACTTCGGCAGATATTGCCTGTACAGATGAACATTACACGGAAGCTTTTCATACCGGCAGTATACAAATTAAAGGATCATGTAATGAACAGGCGGCCTGTACCAAGAAATACTACCGTATTGAAATAATGATCAGGAACCAATTTCGGGACAACTGATCCGGAAAGTTGTACCCTCCCCTTCACGGCTTTCGCATTCAATATCGCCGCCTAACACATCTTTCACCAGGCTGTAAATGATACTTAGCCCGAGTCCTGTGTATCCTTTACCACGTCCGGTAGTAAAGAAAGGTTCAAATATCCGGTCACGTATATCCGATGGGATTCCACGTCCATTATCCCGGACTTCCAGAATCCTCCGGTCCTTTTCCCGATGAAAAACGATTGATATTTGTCCGGCCTCCCCATCGACAAATGCATGTGAGAGTGAATTGATAGTGAGATTGATCAGTATCTGGTTAATAGCGCCGACATGCAGCTGCACTTTTTCATCAGGAGCTTCAACACTCCATTTAATTTCAGTCTTTTTAAAACGTGGATTAAGACTGTGCATCACGGCTTCAATATATTCTTTTATCGACACTATACGTAATTCACGACTTGACTGATCCGCTGAAGTCATCTTGAAATCCCTGATCAGTTTAATGGCACGGTCGAGGTTCTGCTCCAGTATCACAGAAAGTTCGCCGAATGAATCCAGGGCGGTACTGAACTCCTCCTTGGATAGAGTTTGCTCTTCGAATTTCTTCCGGGTTTCATCTACCTGCTCTTTCAAGAATGAAGCTCCGGTTTTCGCGACACCGACGGGCGTGTTGATCTCATGTGCTATACCGGCAACAAGGCGGCCGAGGGATGCCATCTTTTCAGATTCTACCAGACGCTGCTGAGCTTCTCTGATATCCCGGGTCCGCTCTTCAACTTGCTGTTCAAGATTGTTGGTCAATTTCATCATATCGGTAACATCATGAGCTTCCA
>DAOVYP010000126.1 GCA_030635565.1 Spirochaeta sp.
AGAACTGCGGCAATTCTTAAGCGCCTAACGGACCTGGAAAAAACAGGTTATCGGGATAGGTGTGTCCCAAGGGCATACGTTGGGCTGAAAATGAATGACAACGAAGCCAATGTGATTCTTAATTCAACCGTCGGAAGGTATATCGATCGATTTCCGGTGTAATCATTCCTGGCTGCTTCTTCAGATCATGCAAAAAAGGTGGTCTGCCGAAAAAGCTCATGAAGGAAATTTCTTGCCAGATTATTAATGAGTATGTATAATTTGCGATATATCTCGTTATTAACCACTTAGATTCCGGGTTTACCGCTTTTTTATGCCCGAAATTGCTGTTTGCCTGCATTTTTGAATACATGTAAAACAGGAGCCGTTTATGTCATGGAAAGAGATTCTCCGTCATACCGTCACGTCCATCGAAGAAATAGAGCAATACGTATCATTTACAGCTGATGAGAAGAAGCAGCTGGAAGAGATTGCTGAAATTCATCCAATCAGGGTAACTCGCCATGTGATGGAACTGATGGATACTCAGGATCCTGAGGATCCAATCCGCAAAATGTACCTGCCAAGCCTTGATGAGCTTGATCTTTCAGGAGCCTATGACACCAGCGGTGAAGCCGAGAACACGGTTGCAACCGGACTGCAGCACAAGTACGAATCGACAGCTCTCCTGCTGTCCACCAATGTTTGTGCCATTTATTGCCGTTATTGTTTCCGAAAGAGAATGGTGGGAATCTCGAACAACGAGGTGCTTAATCAGTTTGACGATGCAATTGACTATATCCGCATGCATCCGGAGATCAGCAACGTACTCATCAGCGGCGGCGATTCATTTATGCTGGATACATCGATTATCAAGTCATTCCTGGAAAAGCTCTCCGATATTCCCCATGTTCAGTACATACGATTCGGAACGAAAACCCTGGCATCACTCCCTCAACGTATCAACGAGGATGATGAACTTATTGAAATTCTGGCCGAGCATAATGCCTCGGGGAAACCCCGTGTGTATGTTTTCACCCATATCAATCATTCCCGGGAAATTGTCCCTGAAACAATAGAAGCGGTGAATAGACTCAACTCCGCCGGTGTCACCGTGAACTGCCAATCCGTTCTTCTCAAGGGAGTTAACGACAATCCCGAGACAATCATCGACCTGATGAACGCCCTGGTGTCGGCAGGTATCGTCCCCTACTACCTGTTCCAATGCCGACCGGTGAAACGTGTGCAGAAAAATTTCCAGATACCGATTGCAGAAGGTATCGATATTATTGAAAAAGCGAAACAGCATCTATCCGGAATGGCCAAGCGCTTCAAATACGCCTTGAGCCATAATATAGGCAAGATTGAAATCATCGGCCGGTTAAATGACGACATTGTCTTTAAAGTCCACGATGCCAGGTACACCGATCAAACTGGAACCCTATTCCTGCAGAATGCCGAAGATACCGGAGGCTGGCTCTCCAGCGAATTCACCCTGGATTCTGTGATAGCTACTGCCTGATTGATCCATCAGTTTACTGTTTACCCTGAACTTCCCCCTCGGCGGAATTCCCGCAATCTTGTAGGATGAATCTCCTGATGACTCGGAATGAGTCCTATCATTGTATATACCCAACGCCGGCGTTTGTATCAGAGGTAAAAATTGAGAACGAATGATCAGTAAGACAATATTATTGACTCAGGTTTTTTTGATAACATCCATTCTTCTCACGGCACAGGATCAGCCTGAATACCCATTATTAACCGGCGGTATCGATGTTACCGGCACGATGAAAGTTGAAAATAGCGGCAACGTCCATAATCTGTTCGATGAGTTGGGGTTCTGGGCTGAAGTTGAAATAAGTAAATACAGCAGTTTCTTCGCCCGAATCGAAGTGGGTGAACTCATGGGCTACAATGCCGGTTGGACGAACGGTCCTGCCGGCACGATTTTCCTGGATGACGGGTTTGACAGGACCCAGGTTTATCTTGAATCTGATGTTCTCCAGCAGGCAGGGCTGGACCCTTCAGTGACACTGAACTTACTTCTGGGATACGGCAGTCACCAGGAACTCCTTGTCATGGATTTCACACAGTATAGATTTGAACGATCTTCCACATCGGGAATTGACGGTTTCAATTTCAGTACTACTGTAAGTTTCAACGACCGATTCTACCTGACGGCTGCATTCAATCCGGCGTCTTTCAACAATGACGATAAATCCGGAGGATCGGTATACCCCGATGTTTTTGGAGCCTTTTTCATGGATAACGATCATCATGGGAGTTCATGGGGTTCTCAAATCCATTTTTTCAGCTCATCACTGCAGCTTTTCTATGACTCATCATCAAATCTGGCCAACAACCGTCTCTATTCTGATCTGAATCCCGGTGAAGCCATGACTTTGGGAATCGGCGGTACCCTGGAACTGGATTTTGCCGGAATAGGAATTCTCGGATTCGGTATGACCGAGTTCTTTCTGATGTATGACCGAAATGATGATGACATCATGCAGGCTCAATGGGGTGCGGGTTTCAATATCCCCGTACTGTCAGGAATTGATGCGAACCTTTCCGGCAGCAATGCCGTGGTATTTTCAGGAAGTGGAGACGGGAGTTACATAAATTTCGGTCTGGATGTCAAGGTGATGATGACGCCCATTTTCGGACTGTTCGGTGCTGCCGCAGCCATCGGTATCCTGGAAACTCCCGGGGCATCATTCGAAGGCGGGTTCTGTCTGAACTTCGACTATTTTCAAATATATACGGGTTATAGCGACCACGCTCTCTGGGCTGATCCCAAATATGCCAAAGGGGCTTTTGATAAGATAGAGGTGAGGGATGAAACACCCTTAACCGCTATAGGTGGAGGTTTTTTCCTGACAATCAAGGCTTCTTTCTGACCTGACCAGTCCGAACTATTTCTTCAGTCACGTTCTCCGCCTCGTCGAGCCAGCGTTTCCTGGTCGCATCGTCGCTGTCCGCCATGATCCGGAACATTCTCCTGTGGGACATTTCGATCCCGCAGAAACCGAAGACACAGTGCCGCCAGATACTCTCCAGCGGATCGCCGAAATAATTATTCTCTCTTTCCTCGGGCGTGTTTGATGTATTGAAGACGATTCCCCGTTTCCCCTGCATCTTCTGCAGCGGCGGATCGCCGGCGGGAATCTCAGGGGGATAGTCGTAGGCGTAGGGCGGACGGATGACACGGTCGATCCATCCCTTCAGGATGGCCGGAGGCTGACCCCACCAATTGGGATGAACGAATACCAGCAGATCCGATGCCATCAGCTCCTTGGCGTATTTCAACACCTGGCTATCTTCGGACTCATCAAAACCGAGCTCCCGAACTGTCAGATTCGGATTAAAATCCTCTGCATAAAGATCGTGGGCGTAAGTCGTGACATCCAGGCGTTCAAGAGTATCAAGAACACGATTATAAATCGCGTGGTTGAAGCTTTTGGTGTAGGGATGAGCCAGATATACACTGGCCGTCATTTCGTTCGTCATCATATTATCGATAGTACCGGAGCTACCGTTTGGCGTCATCCCAGTAATCCCATACAGCTCTCCAACCAGTTTTCCGGGTTGAAGCCCACCTCATCGGGAATCAGTTTCTCCGTCAGCATACCCGCCCAGCCGTGGGCCAGGCTCCAAACGGAAAGCACGAGGGATACCGGATCCTGATCTGTTTTCCAGCCCCGGGTTTGGGCGGTGCCGACCGCGTCGATCAGGCAACCCATGGCCCTGTCCGCATTATTCCTGCACCTGTCGGAATGCAGTCCGTATCCGTGCCGGGAAAACATAAGCTGATAGAGCTGAGGCCTTTTGCCGGCAAATCCCACATAAGCCCTCAAAGCAGGCTCCAAGCCGGAAAGCGGGTAATTCGTTCCGCAAAGTGAATTATCCCCTTTTGTGCCGGCCCCTTCCATTTCCTCCGCCAGCAGGGTAAAACCCTCGGCGGCCAGCTCCGCCAGGAGTTGCTCTTTATTCCTGAAATGACGGTATGGAGCCGTTTTGGAGACCCCGGCGAACTGGGCCAGCCCCCTGAGGCTGAGATTTTCCAGACCGTCGGCTTCCAGTGCGGTCAGAGCCTGGTCAAGAAGAACCTGCTTCAGGTCACCATGATGATAGGTTGTTCGGGGTTTCATACTGGAAAAATACCATACTTTCTCAAACTTCGGCAATTAAGTTGACACTGCCCACATTATGTATTAATTTGTCATTGTTGGCAGTGCCTACATCTAACATGGAACAAAAGGAAGAACATCATGTGGTATTCGGAACAGGCCCGGTGGGAATCGCCACAGCTCAGGCTCTCCTGACCCGCAAGAAAGCCGTAACGGTAGTCAACCGATCGGGACAGCTGCCTCGGGCATTCGCGGGGACCGCAGTCCGGGTGAAAACCTGCGATCTGCTGGATGCGGCACAGGTTGCGAATATCGCCGAAGGAGCCACCCACCTGTACCACTGTGCCAATCCCCTGTATCACCAGTGGAAGGAAATTCTCCCCTCGATTCAGGCCAATCTGGTAGAGGCGGCCGTCAAGAACAAGTCTGTCCTGACCTTGTCCGAAAATCTCTATATGTATGACGGGGGTGTGGAGAAAATCAATGAAGACACGTCAATCCGGCCCCCCACCCGCAAAGGTAAAATCCGGCAGGACCTGTCTGCCGCCCTGGAAAAAGGTCTTGACTGGGTAAGCATCCGTGCATCGGATTACTACGGCCCCTGGGCCACCTACCAGAGTGCATTCGGTACCGACCGGTTTCTGGATGTGCTTCGCAAGGGGAAAAGTCCATCCCTTCTGGGGAATCCCCTGATACTGCACAGCTACACCTATATCGGGGACTTCGGTGAAGCCCTGGTTCAGGCGGCCCTTAAGCCTTCGTCCCACGGCAGGGCATGGATCTGCCCCAACGCCCCGGCGGTCTCATCCGAAGCGATTGGGAAACTCTTTGTGAAATTCTGGGACGGCAAAGATCTCTCCCGGGTACGGTTCAAAGCTCTGCCGCGGATGATGGTTCATCTGGCCGGAATTTTCAGCCCCATGATCCGGGAGCTGGTGGAGATGCTCTACCAGAAAGAGAAACCCTACGTCGTCGATGGTTCCGGATTCGAAAAAGAGTTTGGCATGATCGCCACCAGTCTGGAAGAAGGAGTCGGACAGACCTTGAAGTGGTATGAGGATAAAGGCTGAAAGGCCGGGGTTCCTCCAGGACCGAGATTCCTGATAACATAACGACCGGAAAAGGATTTATAGCCGTATGTTTAGTCCAGATCTTCAAATGGCGGCGGGTCCATTTCCTGATATTGGTTTACAAAACCTTCACCTTCCTCACCGCGAACCTTACCACCGCCTGCAAACACATTGGCGGACAAAACTGCAATAAGAACCACGACACTGAAAAGTAATACTAACTTTTTCATGGAATAACTCCTCGAATATTTACATGTTAGACGGTGCCGAACACGAGAAGGTTCCATTAACAGGTTAAATTTCTATTTATCATAACGATATTTCGGTCATCACTCATTGCGGAAAAAAGGTATCAATTAGATTCAGGACAGAGTCGCAAATCCTCCCTGAAGAGACTCCTTTTTACTTAATCTCCCGATACTTCTCACCCTTGATATGGCAGACGGGACAGATATCCGGGACATCACCCTCGACGGTATTACCGCAGACCGGGCAGACATAGATTGGAATTTCGGGTATATCCTGACCTCCTTTCACTGCCTTCATGGCCCTGGAGAAAAGATCGTAGTGCACTTCCTCGACTGCCATAGCGTTCTTGAATGAAAATTCCGCCGGTTTGAGACCTTCATCCCGGGCCTGAGAGAGAAAAGCCGGATACATCTCCTTGAACTCATACCCTTCACCTTCAACCGCGGTTTCCAGGTTTTCCGATGTACTGCCGATACCGCCCATCACCCGCAGGTGGGCTATGGCATGAATTGTCTCGGCCTCCGCTGCCGAACGGAACATGTGTTCTGTCAAGCAAAATTCCCGGCTTTTACCGTGTAAGTGTCCCGGAAAAAACCGTGGGAAATTCCCGGGTTTTACCGTCGTATATTCTCACCTCCTGATGTGAAGTGTTTCAGCCATTAACCTCCTGTTTCTTTTGTAGAGTCTATAGGCCAAACAACGTCCGGCTCAGGGGGATTCAGTAATACATCGGCGTTGTTACTGTTGCATTGTGCAACGATCTTACGAGCCTGCTCGTACAGATCCTGTTCGGTATAGGCATACGGGGACGGCTCGGTTCCAAGGCGCTTGAGGAGCAAGGTCTCAAGGTTCTTGTCGATTTTCCAGCGGCATCGCATGTTGGCGATTATTTTGGAAGTTATGGTCATAAGGATTCCTTTCCGGGCACCGTTCCGGTTGTGGTGTTGTGACGCATCAGCGCGTGGGTCATACGATAACTTTTGGCATCGAACATCAGCAGGTGGCCGTGATGTACGAGCCGATCGATCATCGCAGCCGCCATCTGCTCATCGGTGAAGACGCTTCCCCATTTGGAAAACTCCAGATTGGTCGTGAGTATCAGGCTTTTACTTTCATAGCTGTCAGCGATGATGCGGAAAAGCAGCTGTGAACCTTCCCGATCCACCGGGACGTACCCCCATTCATCAAGGATCAATAGGTCAAGCTGCTTCAACTCCCTCACCAATCGCTCCAAAGTACCAGTGTGGTACGAATCGGATAATTTAAGGACCAATTCGGTAACGGTGTAGAACCGAACTTTAAGACCCATCTCACAAGCGAGGAGTCCTAAGGCCAGACTCATATGGGTTTTTCCCGTACCCACGCCGCCGTAGAGAACAAGGTTCTTCTTCTCGGCGAT
>DAOVYP010000319.1 GCA_030635565.1 Spirochaeta sp.
GATATCAAGTACCTGAGGGAGGTGGAGCTCGACGGATTCACAGTGGAAACCGTGAGTCTGGTTTTTCCCTCCGAGGGTGAAACCGGCCGCATGGAGAAGGTGCTCAAGGATGTCTGTACCGCCGTTGAACAACGTATCGACGAAGGTGCATCAATTGTCATCCTTACCGACCGTGGGGTAGATCAGAGTCACATGGCGATACCGGCACTGCTCGCTATTTCCGCGGTGCATCATCACCTGATCAGGAAGGGCAAGCGCCATCTGTCGGGCCTCCTCCTGGAATCAGGAGAGGTGAGGGAAGTCCATCATTTCGCAACTCTCATCGGATACGGATGCAGCGGCATCAATCCCTATCTTGTTTTCGAATCCCTTTCGGAGATTCGAGATCGTGGATATCTGCCTGCCGATCTATCCCTGCAGCACGCTTTGGAACATTACATTACTGCGGTGAAAAAAGGTCTTCTCAAGGTGATGTCCAAGATGGGTATCTCTACCCTTCGAAGTTATCGGGGGGCTCAGATCTTTGAGATTGTGGGGCTTTCGGATGATCTTGTGGATGAGTACTTTACCGGAACGGCCAACCGCATCGGTGGGCTCACTATGTTCGCTCTTGAACAGGATGTCCGGAAACGCCACGATCAGGCGTGGGCGCCTGATGATGTGTACAGTGCCCGGTTCTTATCAGGGGGCTCTTATGCCTCCCGTGTTAACTCCGATCGGCACCTCTTCAGTGCTGAAGCGATCGTCGCCCTGCACAAGGCTGTACGTAATGATGATTTCGATTCTTTCAAGGAGTATTCGGGGATTATCAACGACAAGGCCAGGGGGCTGAATACTCTGCGGGGACTCTTCAAGTTCAAGAAAGGCAAACCCGTGGCTCTGGACGAGGTTGAACCGGCTGAGGATATCATCAAGCGTTTTACTACCGGTGCAATGTCCTATGGATCCATCAGCCGTGAGGCTCATGAAACCATCGCCATTGCCATGAACCGCCTCGGAGGCAGGAGCAATTCCGGCGAAGGCGGGGAGGATGAAGCCCGATATACACCGGACAGCGACGGTTCCGACCGGAAAAGCCATACCAAACAGATCGCTTCGGGGCGCTTCGGTGTGAATGCCGCCTATCTGGCCAATTGTAACGAACTCCAGATTAAAATGGCCCAGGGTGCCAAGCCCGGCGAGGGCGGTCAGTTACCCGGACACAAGGTGAATGATGAAATCGCAAGGGTGAGATTCACCACTCCCGGAGTGATGCTCATCAGTCCTCCACCTCATCATGACATTTATTCCATTGAAGATCTGTCCCAGCTCATTTTCGACCTGAAGAATGCCAATCCCGACGCCAGGATATCGGTGAAACTCGTTTCTGAAGTCGGAGTCGGCACCGTAGCCGCCGGCGTGGCCAAGGGCAAGGCGGACATGGTTCTTATATCGGGCGGTGACGGCGGAACAGGCGCCTCCCCTTTGAGTTCCATCAAATACGCCGGAACCTGGTGGGAAATAGGCCTGGCCGAGACCCAGCAGGTGCTGGTAATGAACAAACTCAGGAGCCGCATCCGAATTCAGACTGACGGCCAGCTCAAGACCGGCCGGGATGTGGCCATCGCCGCCCTTTTGGGCGCCGAAGAATATGGATTCGGATCGGCTGCCCTCGTGTCCCTCGGCTGCGTCATGATGAGGGCCTGTCATACCAATGCCTGTCCTGTGGGCGTTGCCACTCAGAATCCCGAACTTCGAAAAAGATTCACAGGGAAACCGGAGCATCTGATGAATTTCATGAGCTTCATCGCCGAGGAACTCAGGGGCATCATGGCCGAACTGGGCTTTCGGAAGCTTGACGATATGATCGGTCATGTTGATATGCTCGAAGCCGACGAAGCAGTCGATCATTACAAGGCCAGGGGTCTGGATTTCTCGAAGGTTCTCATGCCTCCCGATCGGGTTGACGGAGAGCCATTGCACTGTACTTCACAGCAGGATCACGATTTCAGCCTATCACTTGATCACGAGCTGGTGGAAGCATGCAAACCGGCTATTGATAAAGGTGATACTGTGAGCCTCGACAGGAAGATCAGGAACTGTAACCGTACCGTTGGAGCCACCCTGAGTTACAACGTCACAAAAAAATACGGATCCGGGGGTTTGCCTGAGGACACCATCACGGTGAACTTTGACGGTTCGGCCGGGCAGAGTTTCGGTGCCTTCCTGACGAAGGGCATCACCTTCATGTTGATGGGCGAATCCAACGACTACTTCGGCAAAGGCCTATCCGGTGGTCGGCTCATCCTCCTGCCGCCCCCGGATTCGACGTTCTCGGGTTTCAGAAACATCATCACCGGCAATGTGAACCTGTTCGGGGCCTCGGGAGGCGAAGCTTTCATAAACGGTATGGCCGGTGAGAGGTTCTGTGTCAGAAATTCAGGTGCCACTGCCGTTGTCGAAGGCGTCGGTGATCATGGTTGTGAGTACATGACCGGCGGCACAGTGGTGGTACTCGGCCCAACCGGTGTGAACTTCGCTGCTGGAATGTCCGGAGGAGTCGCTTTCGTTTATGACGAAAATCAACTCTTCGACACACGCTGCAATCTGGAAATGGTTGATATTGAGCCGGTTATCGAGGAAATAGACATCATCAAGCTGAAGACTCTCGTCGAGAGACATGTGGATTATACAAACAGTCTGGTGGGCATCCGGATTCTGGAATCCTGGGATGAAAGTATGCCGCGTTTCGTCAAGGTTATGCCGCTCGAATACCGGAGGGCACTGGAGAAAATCCGTGAGAGGGAAACCCAGAACACGGACACCACAGCGATTACCGAGGAGGTTTTCGTCTGATGGGTAAAACAAATGGATTTCTGGATTACCAGCGGACCGAAATCAAGTATCGCGAAGTCGACAAACGGCTGAATGATTATGATGAAGTCACCATCGACAAGTCTGTCGAGGAGCTTGTGGAGCAGGGCGGCCGCTGCATGGAGTGCGGTACGCCGTTCTGCCATAATATCGGTTGCCCGGTCGTCAATCTGATCCCGGAATGGAACGACGCCATCTGGAGAGGACAGTGGAAAGAGGCCTATGAAAGGCTGGAAATTACTAACAACTTCCCCGAGTTCACCGGTCGCGTCTGTCCGGCGCCTTGTGAAACCTCCTGCACCCTTTCCATCAACGATGCGCCGGTCACAATAAAGCAGAATGAGCGGGCCATTATCGAAAAAGCATTTGTTGAAGGCTGGGTTATCCCCCGTCCGCCCAGGGCCGAAACCGGTAAGTCAGTTGCCGTAATCGGCTCGGGACCCGCCGGCATGGCCGCTTCACAGCAGCTTCGGAGGGCCGGACACAGGGTTACTCTTTTCGAGAAAAACCGCAAAATCGGCGGATTACTTCGATACGGTATCCCTGATTTCAAACTCGACAAGAACGTGATTGACCGGCGCCTGGAACAATTGATCGCCGAGGGCATCATCTTCGAAACCGGCGTAACGATCGGAGAGGATATTTCCATCCGTTATCTGCGGGATAAATTCGATGCCATTCTGTTTGCCATGGGAGCCGGCAAACCCAGGGACCTGTCTGTTCCCGGCAGGGAACTCGACGGTATCCATTACGCCATGGAATATCTGGGTCAGTCCAACCGTCGGGTCGGCAATGAACAATTCGAGGAGCGGGAACTCAGCGCCAGAGGTAAAACAGTCCTCGTCATAGGCGGCGGAGATACCGGTTCGGATTGTGTTGGAACCGCCAGGCGTCAGGGTGCCAGGGCC